>JAAXXA010000402.1 GCA_013334735.1 Bacteroidota bacterium | reverse complement strand
TATCATAATTCCGTAAGCATTTATTCCGTGACCATGTTCGTGGCAACCATGATGACCATGCTCAACACCTTTTGTAAGAAAATCGAGCAATAATTGTATGAAAAAACCCACGAGTACAAAAATTCCAATAAAGGAAGAAGAAGTAGTTTTAAATATTTCTGGCAAAAGCTCAATAAAACTTAATGAAAGCAGGAATGCTCCACCAAAAGCAACAATTAATTTAAGTGTTTTTTCGGTTGTTTTAAAAAAATAGAATGATAATCCACTTAATATAACAGGAAAAAATAATGCAATAAAAACAATTGGATTCATATAAAATAAATAATATTTGTGAAAAATTAAAAAGCTAAAAATCAGTTGGCAGTTTTCAGTTGGCAAAGCACAAAGTTCTTGCTAACTGCCGATTGCCGACTGCTTATTGCCGACTATTAACTATTAAACAATCATAGTTAATTTTCAGGTTCTAATCTTATGACCTTTAACAGCATAAAATAAAATAAATAAATAACATGGAATTAAAATCCAGTAAGCCTGTTGTGAACCTATAAAAGAAATATCTGCTAATCGTCCATATAACAAAGGTAATGTAGCGCCGCCAATAATACCCATTATCAATATAGCGGACCCTGTTTTTGTAAATTTTCCAAGTCCGTTTATAGCAAGAGGCCATATAGCAGGCCACATTACAGCGTTTGCGAAACCTAATAATGCAATAAATAATACCGATGTAAATCCTTTTGTAAATATTGCAGAAAAGGAAAATGCAAGTCCGAGAATTGCTGAAAATAAAAGTGCTTTGTCCTGTTTAATGAATTTTGGAATAAGAGCAATACTCAAAATATAGCCAATTACCATTGCTACCAAAGTGTAAGATGTAAATGTACGGGCAACTTCCATTGCTATTCCCTGCGATTGACCATAAAGTATAATAGTATCACCGGAAATAACTTCTGCACCTACGTAAAAATAAATTGCAAAAAAACCCAAAAGTAAATGTGGAAATTGAAAAATGCTGGATTTATTAGCTGTTGACTCATTATTATGACTTTCTTCTTTTTCAGTATCAATATCGGGCAATGGAGATGATTTAACAAGCGCTGCAAGAAAGATAAGAGCAATTGCCATAATAATATAAGGCAATATAACCCTTGAAGCTAATTCATTTAAAAGTAAATTTTTTTCAACTGAATCGGAAATATTTAAAAGTTTTTCTTTTAAAGGATCAATATTTTTCAGCACAATAGCTCCTAAAATCAGAGGACTTATAACTCCTGCAATTTTATTACATATACCCATAATACTTATACGTTTGGCAGCGCTTTCCAATGGTCCAAGTATTATTACATAAGGGTTTGAAGCTGTTTGTAAAATTGTTAACCCTGTTCCCTGTAAAAATAATCCAATTAGAAATAATCCATAGGTGCGAGTGTAAGCAGCGGGAAGAAAAATTAAAGAACCTATTGCCATTACTAAAAGACCTAAAGCCATTCCTCCTTTAAAACCTGTTTTTTTCAATACCCAAGAAGAAGGTAATGCCATTACAAAATAAGAAATATAAAAAGCCAATGTAACCATGTATGCCTGAGAATTGTTCAGCTCGCATGATATTTTAAGAAAGGGAATTAGTGTGCCATTAAGCCAGGTTACAAAACCAAATATAAAAAATAAAACGCCAATAATTGTAATCGAAAGAGCCGTATTATTTTTGTGTGAAGCTGTTATAATTTGTTTCATAAAATTTTTTATTCATCAAATTTTTATAAATTTCACAAATATATAAAAACTAAATGAAAAACATTTTAAAACTTTAGGAGCGTTAATCAGCCTTGGCTGGCTCCTCCGAAGTGGCGGACTTTAGGCGCTTTCTATTTTTCAACTACAAACTTGAATCCTGTACCATGAACATTATTAATAGTTACGCGAGGATCTTCTTTTAAATATTTCCGTAATTTTGTAATAAACACATCCATACTACGACCAATAAAATAATCATCATCGCCCCAAACTGTTTTCAATGCAATTTCTCTTGTTAAAAGTTGATTCCTGTGTTTGCAAAGTGTTTTAAGCAGGCTTGATTCTTTGTGAGTAAGATGTTGTTCTTTTCCCGGAGATAATAATTTCATATTTTGGCTATCGAAAGTAAATATTCCAAAAGAAAATATTGTTTCATCTTCACTAGCTCCTTCGTTCTTGTTTATGGCGCAACGTTTCAAAATAGCTTTTATCCTGTAATTCAATTCTTCGGTGCTGAAAGGTTTTGTCATGTAATCATCACCACCCACCTGAAAACCTTTAATACGATCTTCTTTGAATGATTTAGCCGTTAGAAAAATTATCGGAATTTGCTGATCTGTTTTCCTTATGTCTTCTGCAAGCGAAAAGCCATCTTTTTTTGGCATCATCACGTCAAAAATACATAGGTAATATTTGTCTTTTTTAAATGCATTCAATCCTTCTTCTCCATTAGCACAAGATACAATTTCATACCCGAGCATTTCCAAATAATCCTGTAAAACCAAACTAAGATTGGGATCATCTTCCACTAACAATATTTTTATTTTTTCCTTGCTCATAATAATTTATTTTTAATAATTAGCGCCTAAAGTACTTATTTGTTATATGTGCTTAAATAAAAGGTAAATAAATTTCAAACCTTGTTCCTTTTTTTAATTCGCTGAAAATTTTAATCGCTCCATTATGCGCTTCAACAATTGTATTTACATAATATAATCCTAATCCAAATCCTTTAACATCATGAATGTTTCCTGTATGTACTCTGAAAAATTTTCGAAATACTTGTTTTTGATTTTCATGACTTATTCCTATTCCTTTATCTTCAACAGAAATTAAAATACCATTATTTTCATTCTTTGTACTTATTGTAATTTCAGGTGATTCGGGTGAATATTTATTTGCATTATCAATTAAATTATGAATAATATTTGTAAAATGAACAGGGTCAGCAAAAATATTAGTCTTTACAGCTTCAAGCTTTTTAATGATCTTACCCTCTCTTTGCTTTATCAACATATCAAAATTATCTACTGCCATATCAATTATTTCGTGCACATTCATTTCTTTTTTTCTTAATTTGAATGTTCCCTTGTCTAATACGGCAATTTGTAAAACCTGTTCCACCTGATTTTTTAGACGATTATTTTCATCGAATATAATATTAGCATATTTTGTAATTTTTTCGGGTAATTCGTTAATGCCTGGTTTTAAAAGCATTTCACTAGCCAGCGAAATTGTAGATATAGGAGTTTTAAATTCATGCGTCAGATTGTTTACAAAATCTGACTTCATTTCTGAAAGTTTTTTTTGGCGGACCAATGATAGCATAACATAAGAAAAGCTTATAACAACAATTATAATAAACAATCCGGATAACAATATCCACTTAAACATTTGAGCAAACAACCACTTTTTTTCCTGAGGAAAATAAACACTTAAGATGTAAGGGTCTTGTGTCATTAAACATGATAAAGAAGTAAAATGATGGCTTGCAATTAATTCTTTTTTGTATTTATCATTTTTTATTATAAAAATATTATTGTTCTTTTGATAAACTCCGTATTCGTAATCCATTTGAATATACATGTTTGCAAATTCATCTTTAATAATAGAATCAATATAAGTTGGGTTAATAAATGTAACAAAATTTTCATTTACCATATTACAAGCC
>JAAXXA010000401.1 GCA_013334735.1 Bacteroidota bacterium | reverse complement strand
CCAATAGTTACACAACTACCATTGCACATTGAAATGTTTGTTCCGGCTTCAGCAATTGGAGAGGGATTTACTTTTATAGTAATGCTGTCAATATTTGTACAATTGGTATTATCTGTAACAGTAACAAAATATTTTGTAGTCTCAGTAGGACAAGCCTGTGGATTTGGAATATTTGAAAAATTTAATCCGGTTGCAGGGCTCCAGTTATATGAATATGGTGATGTACCACCCGATGCAGTCGGACTTCCACCAATTATAATGCAACCTCCGTTACATAAAGTATCATTCATGCCGGCTTCAACTATGATAGTAGGATTAATTGTTATAACAACATTATCAACATCAGTACATCCTTTGGAATCAGTAACTGTAACAAAATATGTTGTAGTAACCAAAGGGCATGCCTCAGGATTTGAATTGGTCGGGATATCGAGTGTTGCTATAGGACTCCAGTCATAAGTATATGGTGGGGTACCTCCTGATGCCGTGGGGCTTCCACCAATTATTATGCAGCTTCCTAAACATATAGTTGTATTTTGTCCCGCCTCTGCTATTGGTAAAGGATTTACTGTTACGGTAACACTATCAACCGCGGTACATCCTTTAAAATCTGTAACTGTAACAAAATATTTAGTAGTAGTGGCAGGACAAGCTTGTGGGTTTGGTAAAGTTGAATTATCAAGTCCCACGATAGGATTCCAATTGTAAGTATAGGGCGCTGTGCCACCTGAAGCTGTGGGACTTCCTCCAATTGTTACGCAATTTGTATTACATATTATATTGCCAACTCCTGCTTCTGCAACAGGTTTTGGATTTACTGTTATAACAATATTGTCGGTATCGGTGCACCCGTTCCCATCAGTTACAGTTACGTAGTAAGTAGTAGTAACTGCGGGGCAGGCGCTTGGATTTGGAAGTGTTGGAATGTTTAGTGTTGCTATGGGACTCCATGAATAAGAATAGGGGGCGGTTCCGCCTACAGCTGTAGGAGTTCCCCCCAAGGTAGCACAATTACCATCACATATATTTTGTGCAGAGCCTGCATCTGCATCAACATAATTAATTATAATTGGAACATTTACTATTTGCTGGCAACTGGCGGGCGAACTTTCAGTTACGGTAACCGTATATGTTGTTGTTACAAGAGGCGTAGCTATAGGATTGGCAATAATAGGATTAGTCAATGTTGCCGTAGGACTCCAGCTATAAATATATGGAGTCATACCTCCGGAAGGAGTAGCGAGCAATTGCGAAGTTCCGCCTAAACAAAATGTGCTGGGAGTAGCAGAAGCAGTAACCGTAAAATTAATTACATTTATGGTAAGTTTTTTTATACGAACACAACTAGCTGCTGTATTGACACATAATGCAAGATAATCTGTAGTAATTAACGGACAGACGTGAGCTGTAAGAGGTGTGGGAGGACTTCCAATTACCTGACCTAAAATTGTACCTCCTACATTTTTTTCGTATAATAATATAATATTGCCTGTTGTTGTTTGAGCTGTAAGATCAACACAATTTCCAAGACAAATATAATTTTCGGGATTTGAAGTTAAATTTATATCCGGCAAAGGATTTACTGTTACTATTATAGTGTCAGTTGCTGTAGCTGATGCTTCATCAGTAACAACATAAACAACTGTATATACGCCGGGTGTTGTTGCTCTAAAATCGGTGGGGTTAGCATTTGTAGGGAGGGCCTGTCCTCCATCGCCTGTCCAAGAGTGTGTATATGGTATCATCCCACCTGTAGGTGTTCCATTCAAAAAAGCATTATCACCTACACAAATAGATAGAGAGTTGGTTGATATCCCGTTTACTTTAATGTTAGCTGATAGTTGAGCAAACAATATCACGGGACTAAAAATTATAAGAAGAGTTAAGAAGAATTTCTTCACTTTTTTTAAATTATTAATAATTGCCAAATTTTGTAAGCTTACCATCGGATTGCTTATGAAAAATGTTTTAATAATATTCAAAGATAAGTTTTTTTCCTTAAATTCATCAGATTTATTGTTGTAATATTTCCCGCTTACGTTTCGCATCAATGAATTTGCATTATAATTATATTCGGAAACTTGTTTTAAAAAATATGTTAATATTTAACATATACTATAGACGTATTATTTATTTAATAGTTGTACGATAGAATGCTTTGCTAAGTTACTAAAATATAGTTTATTTTTCAAATGTATTCGTTTGTTTTTTGTTGGGCAATCCCATTATTGGTAAAACAAATTATTAAAGATAGTATATGGCTGTTCTAAAGCTAATTATGGACAATTTATTTCTATTCCAAATGAAACAGAAGGTTCCGGATTTGCATATTTGCGAATAATAATGTTTTGAAAGTCCTCCGTGTTTACACTACTGCTATAACCATTATTAGAAGATGATAATGTGATGGTTGTTAAGGTGGGCGCAACGGTACCGGCAGACACCGTCTGTTTAACAGAACCGTTTACATAAAGGGTGGCTGTTTTATTGGTAATATCCATAGGTTTTATATCAAATTGTGTAAAAGAAGAACTGGTACTACTTGTGTAATAATTTCCTGAGCCACTTACACCATTACCATACGTATAGCCTGCAAAAGAAATCATGTTATCGTTTTGTCCATTACAATAATTACCATTATTGCATGTTACAGACATATTACCTCCGCTAATGCCAGTTATGCTAAAACTGCCACCCGAACATACTCCCATAGTATTACGGTTTTGGAAACTAACTACATAAGAGCCTGAAATAAGAGGCGATGGTAACGATTTTTTTACAACGGCAGAGCCCCAACTACTACTACAACATAGTCCTCTGCCAAGCAATCTGAAATAACCATTTGATGCGTCAAAAGTGTTGGTTCCGCTGCCTTCAGACGTAGCAACCCAACCGCTACTACTGCTGTTACAAACATCATAAAAATCAAATGTGCCCGGCGCATCGCTTGAAGAAGTTGCCGAGTTGTTTCCATAACATAAAAAAATAGTTGTACCGGTAACCGGTATTGATGGAACTTTTATCCATATTTCTGCAGAAGTTGAAGGTGAAAAAGACTCAATCCAATAGCTAAGAGGTGTGCAAGTGCTATCAACGAATCGTAAATCGGAAAAATCAGAATTCATTTTTCCAGGAACAAATACAACAGTACATTTAGTTTGAAAATCGGTAAGAGCAATTCCTGAAGTGTTTGATAATAAAAGAGGTAGCCTGTATTGCCAACCGGTCAACGTACAAACAGCTACTGATAAAGAAGAAGTGTTTGTTCCACAACTATTCCCGGCAGTAACACTAACATTTCCTGAAGAAACTCCAAAATCAACAGTTATTGAAGTTGTGCCTTGCCCTGAAACTATAGACGCATCTGCCGGAGCTGACCATGTATATGTTGTAGCACCAGCAATTGGTGAAATGCTATAACTTTGTCCTGATGTTACACAAATAAAAGAATTTCCGGTAATTGTTTCAGGTTGTGAAGGCATTAAGCCATTTACAGTCATTGCAATTATATTTGAAGTAGCCGGGCTGCCTGTAACACAACTGGCATTTGAGGTTATAATACAACTTACTTGATCGCCGTTTATTAAAGAAACCTCAGTATATGTAAGGCTATCCGTACCTATACTGGCTCCATTTAGTAACCATTGGTATGAAGGAGTCGTTCCTCCGTTTACGGGAGTGGCTGCAAAAG
>JAAXXA010000400.1 GCA_013334735.1 Bacteroidota bacterium | reverse complement strand
CCTTTTTTGGGGTGGCACACTAAACTCAAGCGGGCTTTGCCCTTATGTTCTATTTTCGTGCTTCCTTTCAAAACTGCGTTTTGAAGAACCCCCGAAAATAGAACAAGCTGCTTCGCAGCAGCTTATGTTTAGTGTGATCTGGCTGGGATTCGAACCCAGGACCCCATCCTTAAAAGGGATGTGCTCTACCTGCTGAGCTACCAAATCAATTATTTTTTGAGTTTGCAAAGATAGCTTCATAATTTTAAATTCCAAAAATATTTACGCTCAAAAAATAAATAATTTTTAATAGGCTTTGAATAAAGCTGTTGCGAAAAAAAATAATTTGTCTATTTTTGTTTCACAACGTAATGTTAATAAATTTTTACTTAAATATTTCAATATTTCGTATAATAAACTTACTATTGCCTTTTAAATTTCAAAATTAAAATGAAAAACAAAGTTGTTGTCATAACAGGAGCAAGTTCCGGCATTGGTAAAGCTCTTGCTTTTGAATTTGCAGCACTTGGCGCTAAGCTCGTAATTGCAGCGCGTAACCAAGAGAAATTGAAAAAAATTGAAGAGGAGCTATCTTCGAAACAATATGATGTTTTAACTGTTGCAACCGATGTTAGTATAGAAAATGATTGCAAAATTCTTATTGAACGTAGTATTGAAAAATATGGCGCTATTGATATTCTTATAAATAATGCAGGCATTTCAATGCGGGCACTTTTTGAAGAAGTGGACATGACAGTTTTGCATCAACTAATGGATATCAACTTCTGGGGCACTGTTTATTGTACAAAATATGCCCTCCCCTATCTTTTAAAAAGCAAAGGTAGTGTTGTTGGAGTTTCCTCTATTGCCGGATATAAAGGTCTTCCGGGTAGAACAGGGTATTCCGCATCAAAATTTGCTATGCAAGGATTTTTAGAAACTCTCAGGATAGAAAATTTAAAAAACAACTTACACGTTTTAATCGCTTGTCCGGGCTTTACTGCATCTAACATTCGAAATACGGCACTGGCAAAAGATGGCAGCATGCAAGGTGAATCTCCACTAGATGAAAAAAAATTGATGTCAGCCGAAAAAGTTGCACACCATATAATTAATGCCATAAAAAAACGAAAACACAGAATTGTATTGACAACACAGGGAAAACTTATTGTATTACTAAATAAATTTTTTCCCAAATTAATGGATAAAATGGTTTATAACCACATGGCAAAAGAACCAAATTCCCCTTTTAAATAAAATTTTTACAAAAATATTTACCTAAACAAATAGAAAATGGAAGAAAAAATTGAAATTAAAATTAAAGCAGGACTTAATAATTTAAAGTTCGGTATAAGCATGGACGAAGTAAAAAAAATACTTGGCGATCCTGACGATACAGAAACAATTGAAGACTCTGAAGAACCTACCGAAGTATGGTATTACTGGGAAAATGGAATAACAGTATTCTTTGAAGGAGAAAACAAAAAAATATGTGTATGTTTTGAAACAGATAATCCTGATGCAACATTGTTTGGGAAAAAGATTTCTGAAATTAAAGAAAAAGAAATTGCGGATTTATGCAGGAAAAACGGATTTTCTGATTTTGAAACAGAAGATGAAGAATGGGGCGAACAAAGAATTAGCATAAATGATGCAGTTATGGACGTGTATTTTGAAAATGGCGACCTTGTTTCAATCAATTGGGGCGTTGATTATGACGATGATGGCAATCCTTTGTTTTTATAATTATTATTTTTATCCTAAAAGCATCTCTAAATTGAAAGAGATGCTTTTTTTAATCATATATTTTTGAAAAGATAATTAAAAAAAATAAGTAATTTTGTGTTTTGTTTCATTGAAAAAACCATTATTTATGAATACTGAAAAACGTCATTTTTTAAGAAGCCTGATTTTTCCTTCATTTCTATTGATTGTGATGTGGGCTGTAAAGCTAATTGAATACAACTGGAACTTGAATTTTGCAAATTTGGGTATTCTCCCTTTAAAAGCAGTAGGACTAATAGGTATTATTACATCTCCTTTTATTCATGAGAATTTCCAACATTTAATATCTAACTCGATACCTTTATTTTTGCTAACTTTAACTTTATTCTATTTTTACAAAGGAATATCAGGCAGAGTGTTTTTTTTAATTTATTTGATTGTTGGTATTTGTGTATGGCTATCTGCAAGAGAAGCCTATCATTTAGGCGCCAGTGGAATAGTTTACGGGTTAGCTTCTTTTTTGTTTTTTAGCGGTATAATTCGCAGAGATTCCAGGCTTGCAGCAATTACATTAGTTATTGCTTTTCTTTACGGAAGTATGGTTTGGGGTATTTTCCCCGACTTTTTCCCCGGAAAAAACATCTCATTTGAATCACATTTATGGGGTTTAATTTCAGGTATTTTGTTTGCAATTTTCTACCGTAAACAAGGTCCGCAAAGGAAGCAATATACGTGGGAAACAGAAGAAGAGCTACCGGAAAATAATGATGGTATAACCGGGGATGTTTTCTGGAGCGCACCTAACAATTTTGATGATTTTATGTTCAAATTATAACTGAAAATTAATCGGCGCTACAAGTAAAAAATTCACTGCTTTTCCATTACGCATAGCCGGTTTCCATTTAGGAAATGATTTTACAACCCTTATAGCCTCATTGTCTAGTAATATATTAACACCTTGTTTAATTTTTATTTTTTCTATTTCACCAGACTTATTAATAACGAACTCAATTTTAACAACACCTTTAATTTTTTTCTTTCTAGCTTCTTCAGGATATTTAATCTGATTCTTGAAATATAAATATAAAGCGCTAAAACCACCCGGAAATTCCGGTAAAAAATCAACTTTAGTAAAAATAACCCCATCTTCAGTTCCATTAACACTACCTGCTTTTGAAGTATCGGATGTAGCTAAACTGTCATTTTCCATGTTATCTAGTTCCTTGTCGGGTAATTTGACAATTTTTATAGTATCACTATCAGGCTTTATGGAGTCTTTGATAACAATGAAATTATCTGCTAGTTTTGCCACTTTCTTTTTAGGAGGGGGAGTGTTTACTAAAAGAGTATCAATATTTTTAAGAAAATTATATTGTTCATAATCTGCAATTTCCTGATTAAGCTCACTATTAGCAAGATCATTAATATTCGGACTTTTAATAAAAGCTATAAATGCCGCTGAAAAAAGAATAATTAAAGACATGCACACTCCATAGCTTAAACTTTTAAAGTACCTCCTCCTAAGGAAATAAGCTCCATAAGCCTTATTCTTCTTTTCAAAAATTATGTCATCGAATCCGTTTTTCATATTTGAAAAAACCACAAACGGCAATTAATATCAGTACTACGTTTAGTGTGCAAAGATATTTTGTTTTATTATTAAATAATATATTATTTTGAATTTATAGCGCTTGAACCTCTAGAACTCTTGTTTTAAAAAAATATTATCTGATAATGAATATAACCTCTTTTTAATAAATCTGAAAAAAAATAACAATTAATATTATCTATTAAAATATTCCCGGCAACTGTTGCAGTCTTGCCATTATCAACTAATGTTCCGGTTGAAAGTAGTATATTTGAACAATTAAGATTATCCTGTAATGTCCAGCCGCCGGTGCCGCTTCTCGATATCAACCAGCATTTTTTTTACCTGGTTTTCATCGGTTATGTCAACGCAATGATGCCGATAATTATCGTGCTGCAATTCCA
>JAAXXA010000399.1 GCA_013334735.1 Bacteroidota bacterium | reverse complement strand
AGGGCAAATGACAATGAGTTTTAATTTAATCATCAAAACATAAAAAAATATGGAAGAATTTATATCAACAGAAGAAAGCGCAGAATTAATAAATGAATCGAAGAAATACACATTTTTCCCATGGAGTAAACAGGGTGCAGTAAATCCGGAATTAATCGAAAAAGCTGAAGGTGTTTATTTTTATACTGCAACCGGGAAAAAATTCCTCGATTTTGCTTCTCAGTTAGTTAATATGAACATAGGGCATGGCAACCAACGTGTTACTAAAGCCATAGTTAAACAAATGGAAAAACTGGCATTTGTATGTCCTGCCCTGTTTACAACAAAAGTAAGAGGAGAAGTAGGTCGTAAAATAGCAGAAGTAACTCCCGGTAATCTTACTAAAACATTCTTTACTCTGGGTGGAGCAGAAGCTGTTGAAAATGCAATGAAAATAGCAAGATGGTACACCGGAAAACAAAAAATCCTGACACAATACCGTTCTTATCATGGCGCTACACATGGTGCAATTGCAGCAGGAGGCGACCCCCGCAATCAAGCGGTTTATCAAAATCTGATGCCGAATATTGTACATTTCGAAGGTCCTTTTCCTTATCGTTGCCCTTGGGGAGGCAAAACCGAAGAAGAAAGCAAAGACCTTGCGTTACAACATTTAGAACGTATAATTCAATTTGAAGGACCAAACACTATTGCTGCTATTATGCTCGAAGGCGAATCAGGCACTTCGGGATGTGTAAATTTTCCTAAAGGATATTGGAAAGGAGTTAAAGCATTAACTGAAAAATATAACATTCTTACGATTGCAGATGAGGTAATGAGCGGCTTTGGAAGAGCAGGAAAATGGTTTGGAATTGAAAACCATGATGTAGTTCCTGATATGTTGGTTTTTGCTAAAGGAATCACAGCCGGTTATTTGCCTTTAGGCGGTGTTGTTGTTTCGGATAAAGTTTCTGCATATTTCGATAACAACCCTCTTACTACCGGACTTACTCATTACGCCCACCCTGTTTGCCTTGCAGCAGCCAATGAAGTTTTGGACATTTATAAGGATGATAAAATAATTGAAAATGCTCGCGAAATGGGTAAATATGTCGAGTCGCGGGTTGAAGCTCTTGCCGAAAAACATCCTTCAATTGGCATTTTCAGGAACAGAGGACTTTTGGGATGCATCGAACTTGTAAAAAACAGAGATAACAAAGATCCTATGGCGCCTTGGAATGCAACTCCTCCCGAAATGGAAATAATGAGTAAAGTTTCTGCCAAAATAAAAGAATGTGGAGTTTACGGAATGGTGCGCTGGAACTGGATATTTGTAGCTCCTCCTTTAATTGTTACCAAAGGACAGATTGATGAAGGCTTGGACGCTATTTCAAAAGGCATAGCCATTGCCGATGAATATTGTTATTAATAAGAGTTTGGAATACTTAGAGTTTGGAGTGCCTAAAGTTTATAGACTAAATTTAAAAAAGCTATGAAAGCTAAAATAAACGCAAATTATAAGTTATTAACAAAACTATTTGTTTTAGCTTTTCACTTTTCACTTTTCACTTTTCACTTTTTACTTTTCACTTTCAACTGCTTTTCTCAAGGCATAAGCATCAACACTACAGGCAATGAAGCTGATAATTCTGCGATACTTGATGTGAATTCCACAACACAAGGACAGTTAGTCCCTCGTATGACAACCGCACAAAGGGATAACATTGCTGTTTCGTGTTCGTGTACTCCTGCCGAAGGGCTTCAGATATTTAATACAACGACAAAATGTTTCGAAGCTTATATTTTTGGATTATGGCAATCCACATATTGCGGTTGCAATGGGGTACCTGCTACTCCAGGAACTATAACAGGCTCGGCTACTGTCTGTGCATCACAAAGCGGAGAGATATATTCCATTTTACCGGTTAGTGGAGCAGGTTCTTATACATGGACTGTCCCTACAGGCGCTAATATTACTGCCGGACAAGGTACAAGCTCAGCAACTGTAAACTTTGGAACTACTTCCGGGAATATTAGTGTTACTGCTACGAATAACTGTGGAACAAGTGCAGTAAAAAATTTAGGAATAACTGTAAATCCGAATTTATCGGCAAGTTTGGCTATAACACCTACCCCTTCAGGAACAATATGTTCCGGAACAAGCGTAACATATACTGCAACTCCAACGAATGGAGGCTCTTCACCTACTTATCAATGGAAAGTAAATGGATCAAATGTAGGAACAAACAGCAACACTTTTACAAGTACTACTTTTGCTAACAATGATGCGGTTACTTGCATAATGACATCCAATGCTGACTGTGTAACAGGCAGTCCTGCAACATCAAATACTTCAATTGTTAATGTTAGCTCTTTATTATGTAATCTGGTTTCATATTGGAAATTTGATGAAAGCTCTGGAGATGCCAGCGATGCTACTGGTAATGGTAATACTTTGACTAATAATACGACTACACCATTTGCATCTGCAAAAATAAATAATGGGGCTAATTTCGGTACAACAAATACTTCAAAATATTTTTCAAAAACGGATAATTTAGGATTTACAACAAACAGTTCACTTGTATGTTCTGTTTCTGCTTGGGTATATTTCAATACTCCATTTGGGAATAATGATGCAACTTCCATTTTAACACTTGCTTCAACAAATAATTTGATTTTAATTTTTAATGTCAGAGGAGCTTCTGGTGGTGCTACAGGTGCAGATTTGGAAGTTTATGCTCTCGGTACATCAGGAGGAAAAGTATGCAATTATAACCAAGCATTTTCAACTGGAACTTGGTATCATTTAGTTTGGGTTTTAAATGGCGCATCTTATGCTTTATATATAAATGGTTCTTCTGTTTCTACTGGATCAACTTCATATCCATCAACAACTACAACAACAGCGACAACAAAATTAGGGTATGGAACAATCGGAGTATCTCTTTCTGGATTACTTGACGAAGTCGGTATTTGGTCAAAAGCACTGACATCAACAGAAGTAACCTCACTTTATAACAGCGGTGCAGGTTTACAGCATCCATTTTAAATAAAAAATTAATTTAACTACACATAAAAACATAAAATTATGTCAATACTTATCAAAAATGGAAGAATTATTACTGCTGCCGATGATTATGTAGCAGATATTTTTATTGAAAATGATAAAATAACCACTATCGGGAAAAACCTCTCGGTAAAAGCTGATAAGGTTATTGATGCACAGAACAAACTCGTATTTCCGGGTGGTATTGATCCACATGTCCATCTGGCTATGCCTTTTATGGGTACTTCTTCAAGCGATGATTTCGAAACAGGGACACGTGCGGCTCTTTTCGGAGGAACTACAACTGTTATTGATTTTATTATTCAGAAAAAAGGAAACTCGCTAAAATCTGCTCTTGATGAATGGAGAGGCAGAGCTGAAGGAAATACTCTGGGTGATTATGGATTTCACTTTGCCGTTACCGATTTCAATCCTAATTCTAAAGCCGAAATAAAAGATATGATTGAAAAAGAAGGCATAACATCTTTTAAAGCATTCATGGCATATAAAGGCTCTCTTATGATTGACGATGGTCAAATGATGGAGCTTATGAACGAGATAAAAAAATATAAAGGTATGGTATCCGTTCATGCTACCAACGGAGATATGATTGATTTTTTAGTAACAAAGCACAAATCCGAAGGAAAACTTTCTCCTTTATACCATTATCTT
>JAAXXA010000398.1 GCA_013334735.1 Bacteroidota bacterium | reverse complement strand
TTAGAAAATCTGTCAGGTTTTCTCTTAAAGTGATATCGTCTTCAATAATCAGTATTTTTTTCTTCTTCATTTTTTTGAGATTTTTATAATAGGAAGTATTATCGATACTATTGTTCCTTTAGCTGTTTCCGATTTGATTTCAATGTTTCCGGAATGCATTTCTACAAATCGTTTAACAATAGATAATCCTAAACCTGTTCCTTGGATGTTTTCAACATTTGAAGCCCTGTGAAAAGGTTCAAATAAATTTTTTTTATCAGTTGCAGGTATGCCTATTCCATAATCAATAACATTAAAAAGTATTTTTCCTTTCTCTTCAATAACATTGAAAATTATTTTTTTTGAATTACCGCTGTATTTCATTGCATTCGATAGAATATTTTCAATAATATGCCTTAATATTTCCTTATCGAAGAAATATTTTGATTTTTTCAACATGAACGTGGTAATTATATCAAAATCGAAACCATATACATGCTTACACTCTGCAACAATATTAAGAAGTAATTCCTGTAAATATATCATGCTTGGTTTTAAAGTAAACTTTTTGCTTTCCACTATATTTACCAAAGTGAAATCGTCGAGCAATCCCTTTGTGCGCTGAATGGCATCAAAAATTTGTTTAAATATTTTTTCTTTTTTCTCTTTATCCCATTTATCGTTGTAAATTTTTAATAGCTGGACGCTCGATTGTATTCCTGCTAGCGGTGTGCGAAATTCATGTGAAACAGTAGAAATGAACTGTGATTTCATTGCATTTAATTCTTTCTCTCTTTCCAGATTTTTTGTAATTTTTTCTTCAATTAATTTCAGTTTTGAATTATCATGCACTGTAGTTACAACCCTTACCACTTTATTATTTACTATTACAGGAGAAAGTTTTGTTTCGGTGAAATATTTTATTCCAAACACATCATATTCATCATCATTATCTGTTTCAATACATTCATTAAAAACCTTGTCATATTTAGAAAAGTTTTTTTCAGACAAAAAAGTAAAAACTTCTTTAATATTCTTACCAATTAAATAATAAGTTATACCGTTTTGGTATAGGAAATTTTTAAGTAATGTGTTAACAAAAACTAATTTTCGTTTGTCATCAATCACAAACACCCATGAATTGGACGAGTTTAAGGTGGTATGATATAACTCCTCTGATCTTGAAAGTTCCTCCGTTCGCTGATTTATTCGAATTTCAAGGGTGTTTAATAATAATTTCAATTCATCTTCATTTTTTTTTAGGCGGGTATTAGCTTTGGCTAATTTATCGGCAGATTTTTTCAGTTGTTCTGCATTTCTGATAATTGTCTGTTTTTGATTGAAAAGATATAGAAAGATGTTGATTTTACTTTTTAGAATATGATAATCAAATGGTTTAAAAATGTAATCTACCGCTCCGGAACCATAACCTTTGAAAACATCAATTTCATTGATATTGTTGGCGGTTAAGAAAATAACTGGGATTTTATTATCGTATCTTTCTTCATTTATCTTCAATGCAAGCTCATAACCGTTCATACCAGGCATACGAACATCAATTATTGCCAGTGCAATTTCAATTCCCTTTATTTTCTCCAATGCTTCATGACCTGAAAGTGCCTGAATAAGGTTTACTTTCATTTTCGAAATGATAACTTCAAGTATAAACAGATTTTCTTTTGTGTCGTCAACAATTAGCAAGTTCGGCAGAAGTTTCATAGGGGCTATTGGGGTTTGAACATATCTGAATAATATTGACTTTTTTAATTAACCGATGATACGCAAAGATAATGAATTTGTTGAAAAAAATGTCATGAAAAAATTAAATATACTTTTGTTTATGTGTTTTGTAACATATTACATACTTTTGCTTCAATAAAATAAAAATACATTCAAATAATTTTCGATAAACATTAAATAAATTAAAAATGAGTTCAAAAGATTTAAAATTCAATTCAAAGCTAATTCATGCGGGGCATTATAATGATCAATACGGAAGTGCAACTGTTCCAATTTATCAAACTTCAACATTTATTTTTGAAAATGCTGAACATGGTTCAAAATGTTTTGCAGGCGAAGCAAACGGTTACATATATACACGTATAGCAAATCCTACAACCAGAGCGCTTGAACAAAGTATTGCAGAGCTTGAAAATGGGTTCGATGGTATTGCAACAAGTTCGGGCATGGCAGCTGTTACCACTATATACATGGCATTATTAGGACAGGGAAGCCATATTGTAAGTACTGATGCTGTTTATGGTCCATCAAGAGGTGTTATGGAAGATCATTTTTCCAGATTTGGAGTTGAGTCCACTTATGTAAAAACAGCAAACGTAGAAAATGTTATAAAAGCAATCCGTCCAAATACAAAATTACTTTATTTGGAAAGTCCTGCTAATCCTACCATGGAAATTACAGATATTAAGGAATGTTCGCGTATTGCTCACGAAAAAGGCATATTAGTAGCTGTTGACAATACATTTTGTAGCCCTTACCTGCAAAGACCTTTAGATTTGGGAGCGGATATTGTTTTTCATTCATTAACAAAATATATTAACGGACATGCTGACATTGTTGGTGGCGCTATTGTAGTAAAAGATGAAACGGTATATAAAAAAGTAAGGCAGATGATGGTTATGATGGGTTGCTGCATGGATCCTCATCAGGCTTATATGGTAATAAGAGGTATGAAAACATTAGGAATACGTATCGACCGCTCACAAGAAAATGCAATTAAGATTGCTGATTTCCTTGAAAAACATCCAAAAGTGGAATGGGTAAAGTACCCCGGATTAAAGTCACACCCTCAATATGAGCTTGCAAAAAAGCAAATGGGAGGACCCGGTTCCATGATCAGCTTTGAAATTAAAGGAGGATTAGAAGCAGGAAAAATATTAATGGATAATGTTAAAGTTGCAATACTTGCAGTTTCTCTGGGAGGTGTTGAAACATTAATTCAGCATCCAGCTTCAATGACACATTCAAAAATGCCTAAAGAATCAAGAGAAAAAGCAGGAATAACCGATGGACTTGTTCGTTTTTCGGTTGGTATTGAAGATGTTGAAGATATTATTGGTGATTTAGAACAAGCTTTGAATATGATTTGATTTTGAATTATTAGAAACTGTTTTGAATTTTTCAAAGTTCTTTTAAAGTAATATCTATGAGGTCAAACAGAGCCGATTATCCTGAAACCTTTTGTTGAAGGATAAGCGTGTCGAAGTTGACCGAATAGCCACTCTTCGACACGTCCTATCCTTCGAGACGCTGCGCTCCTCAGGATGACGGACGGCTCTGAGTGACTATTAAAGATTTAAACAATATAACATTAGTAATATAAAATTTCAAAACAGTTTCTTAATATATTTTGTATTTTTGTAAATAGTTTCTTATAATAATTGTTCTTTTTCCGGTTTATTCCGGTACAAAATCTATATACCAGAACTTTATATTTTACTAAACTCAAACTTTAATTAGTATTAAAAATTATTATTAATGGAAAATCCTGACATCCAAAATCTGAACTCAGAAAAAGAAGTCCTTGCAAATCAAGAATTTGATAATGGTAATGTTGAAATTGATGATACATCCAATATTAGCGGTTCATCGAAGGACGAATTTATTGAATCTACAATTGACACTTCCGAAATAATTGTAAATGAAGTATCTGTAGAAAAGTCTAAAAAACCAAAAGCCGAAAAAGAGCAAGTTCCTGTTAAA
>JAAXXA010000397.1 GCA_013334735.1 Bacteroidota bacterium | reverse complement strand
TCATCCCGTTAATAAATCCTGAATTTACGACTGTTCCATCATAAGAATCGAATGCGGCTTCGTTAATATCACCACCCGAAATGACTTCTTTTATTGGTAAACCAAAATATTTTGCAAAAGCCCAATCGCGTGTATCGTGAGCAGGAACAGCCATTACAGCTCCCGTTCCATAACCGGCAAGAACATAATCGCCAACCCAGATTGGAACTTCTTCATTAGTAAAAGGATTGATGGCAAAGGCTCCTGTAAATTCGCCGCTAATATTTTTAACATCAGCCATTCTTTCGCGATCGCTGCGGTTTTTGGTTTCGTTAACATATTTTTCAACAGCTTCGCGTTTTTCATCAGTAGTGATAATCTTTACATATTCATGCTCGGGGGCAAAAGTCATATATGTTACACCAAAAATTGTATCGGGACGTGTAGTAAAAATTTCCATAAACAAACCTTCATGTTCTTTTATAGGGAATTTTATCATAGCGCCTTCTGAACGCCCGATCCAGTTGCGTTGAATTTCCTTAACAGATTCAGACCAATCAATTTCGTTCAATCCGTCAAGCAACCTGTCAGCATAAGCGGTTATACGCAACGACCATTGTTTCATCGTTTTTCTTACAACAGGATGCCCTCCCCTTACTGAAAAGCCTTCGCTTACTTCATCGTTAGCCAAAACTGTTCCTAATGCCGGACACCAGTTAACCATAGTATCTGCGAGATAAGCAAGCCTGTAATTCATGAGCAATTCCTGCTGTTGTTTTTCGTTTAATCTTTTCCACTCATTTGCGGAAAATTCAGTATTAATGCTGCAAGCGGCATCAACATTAACATTTCCGGTTCTTTCAAATTCTTTTATTAATTCAGAAACCGGTTCGGCTTTATTGTTTTTTTTGTTATACCAGGATTGAAATAATTGAATAAATGTCCACTGAGTCCATTTATAATATGAAGGATCGCAGGTACGCACTTCCCTATTCCAGTCGAACGAAAAGCCTATTTTATCTAGCTGTTCGCGATAGCGCGCAATATTTTTTTCGGTTGTAATAGCAGGATGTTGCCCGGTTTGAATAGCATATTGCTCGGCAGGTAAGCCATAAGCATCGTATCCCATAGGATGCAGAACATTATATCCTTTAAGTCTTTTATATCTTGAAAAAATATCCGAGGCAATATAACCAAGTGGATGCCCCACATGCAAGCCTGCTCCCGAAGGGTAAGGAAACATATCAAGAACATAATATTTGGGTTTATCCGATTTGTTTTCTGCCTTAAACGTATTGTTATCGCTCCAGAATTTCTGCCATTTTTTTTCTATTTCAGAGAAATTGTAATCCATAGTGAGTGTAATTTATAAAGTTTTTAAAGTTATAAAGTTAAAATACTTTTTAAATTTTAATCTAGAAAATCTTTTTGCCACTAAGGCACTATTCGCCTATGGCGAACACGAAGTTACACTAAATTTAAACTTTATAATAATTTATTCACAATGTTTACCTAGTAAAATATTGACTTCGTAGCATTTTTATTTTCGAATCAAAAAAATTTTTGAATATGCGAAAGTAGAAAATATTATGGAAATGAGAAAGAAGGTTTGGTAATCGGTAAAAAAAGTAATCGGTATTCGGTAAACTACCGATTATAGAATACCTATAATGCGTTGTTTATTTTTCGTTTAATTATCCTGTCTGTCCACCACATTATTAGCCAATAAATAGGTAATAGTAATGGATACAAAATTAATATTAAAAAAGTATAGCCATGATAGCTACTCGCCTCTTTCCCAATGGCGTTGTCTATGAGTACGTATGAAATCATGTAGATTATAAGAATTAGAAACGGAATTACAATACTGCCAGCAATTACAACCCATGAATACTTTTTTGTCGGCTCATTTTTCCTGAATTTTTTAATACTAAAGAAGTGGAGTAGTACAATTAGAATGGCTATTATGACAGTCAAACCTACTGGAGTAATTACTATCAATGCCTTAGCAAATCCACTAATTTTAGGTGTATAAATAATTTCAAAATAGTCCGCTGGCAATTTTGAAAAATTCCAGATTGCAACACTGTCAAGTTTTCCGATAGTTGGTTGTCCGATATTAGTTGTTAGTAAAGAATTAAAAGCAGTAACGTCCAATATGATTTCCAAAGAACCAAACGATTTCCAATTTTTTGCCGGAGAAAGTGAATATCGAAAACTATATTTTTTTACCCAATCAGAAACGTCTGTCCAAACTTTAGCTGTGTATTCAATTCTGATTTTGTGTTCTCCTTTTGTAAGATTCGCCTCAAAATATTTTAAGTCGTTAAGTTCATAAACGAATCCTGAATTTTTTTCCCAATATATCACCACAGTTTCTGATTCACCTTGTCTTGATGGCAATCTGAATGAACTTGAAAATTTTTCGAAAGGCGCATTATAGGTTGTTCTATATTCAGAAGGAATGTCAAGTAATTTTACCTCTTGGTTGTCAACCCATATTTTGAAATCACCTTTGTAGCCCCTTGCATGAAATAGTAAAGGAATTTGTTTTCCATCTACATCTGTTTTTATAAAGTATTCAATCACATACGCAGCGGTTTTATATTCCTTATCAATTGCTATGTGTATTTTTTCTTTAAAAATGTCAATGTCTCGACTTGAGAAGGCTGAACTTGAAATTGTCCCTTCCCGAATTGGAGAAGCCATGTTTGCAAAACTTAGTTGCATTATTATTGAAAATATTAAAATCAAGAAAGTTCTCATGTGTTTATGTTTTTTTACAAAGATTTAAAATATTTTTCAGTTTATATATGCCGAACAACTATTATTTATGAATATTAATATTATTCGCCGGAGGGTGTAAGTTGAGTATTATTGTTAATTATAATTGTATTATTATTATATATTTCATCCCTTCTTTTACTAAAACTATTACCGTTTACTATAACAAATTTATTTTGTGCTTCTACGTCTAATTGACCGTTTACAATAAGTTTAGCTTGATAAAGAATTTCAGCAACTTTTTTGTTTCTCAAATAATAATTAATTTCCGCACTAGTATTATTGTTTAAAAAAGTTACTTTAAAGAATATCATTCTGCCTTCAGGAGTTGCATCAGTAACTTTTTGTGGATCTTTATATTCATCTACTTTAAGATAGATCAAATCTTTTCCGTCAAGATTTTTTACAAAAAAATCTACAGCGCCATAAATGGTAGAACTTTTAACAGATTCCAATTTAAATAAATTGCCTGTTCCATCTGAAACAATTTGAGTGGTTTTATTGTAAGTACATTTTTGACTATACAATGTAAAACTGCTACAAGTTAAAACAACAAACATAATAAAAAATTTTATTTTTGTTTCCATTTTTATTTTATCAGTGATTATAGTGCTGATGCCGCACTTTTAATTGTTGTTTATTATTTTTATGTCCAACTATTTTGGAAAATATGACAGTAATAATATTCATGCAAAAATTGTACACCTTTTAAACTTATTGATGGCCAAAAGCAGGCAGATAAATATTCGCAGAAGAACAATAAATATTCGCTAGTAAATTTTAAATATCCGTTTTAAAATATATTTTTCAATTTGTGTTTTATTTAGCAACTTCTTCTTAAAGATAAATTTTTTATTACTTTTGAATCCGAAATTTGTAACAATGAGTTCTTCTGACGAGAATAAATATACTAAAAGAAGGTTATTTTGTGATGATGTGATGATGT
>JAAXXA010000396.1 GCA_013334735.1 Bacteroidota bacterium | reverse complement strand
GTAATTTATATTTTAAACCCTCTTTATATCCGCTCCTAACTTCTGCAAACGTACATCAATATCCTGATAACCGCGGTCTATCTGCTCTATATTATGTATAACGCTTTTGCCTTGCGCCGATAAAGCAGCAATAAGTAAGGATACTCCGGCGCGTATATCGGGCGAAACCATATCTATTCCACGTAAAGGAAATTGTCGGTCAAGTCCTATAACCGTTGCCCTGTGCGGATCGCATAAAATAATTTGTGCTCCCATATCTATTAATTTATCAACAAAAAACAAGCGGCTTTCAAACATCTTCTGATGTATCAGCACGCTGCCTTTAGCCTGTGTAGCTACAACCAAAACAATACTAAGCAAGTCTGGTGTAAAGCCGGGCCAGATGGCATCTGCAATTGTGAGAATTGAACCGTCGATAAAGTTTTCAATCTGATAAGATTTTTGCTCGGGAATGTAAATGTCATCACCTCTGCGTTCGAGCTTGATACCAAGTTTTTTGAATACATCCGGTATTATTCCAAGTTCATCATAAGCAACATCTTTAATGGTAATTTCGCTTTGTGTCATTGCTGTTAAACCAATAAAACTGCCTATTTCGATCATATCGGGTAAAAGCCTGTGTGTGGTTCCTCCCAAACTGTCAACACCTTCTATCGTCAGGAGATTTGACCCAACACCTATTATTTTTGCCCCCATGCGGTTCAGCATACGGCAAAGTTGCTGTAAATAGGGCTCACATGCCGCATTATAAATAGTAGTAGTTCCTTCTGCAAGTACCGCTGCCATTATAATATTTGCAGTACCCGTAACAGAAGCTTCATCGAGGTGCATATAGCATCCTTTAAGTTTTTTTGCGCTTACTTTATAAAAATTATCTTCCGCATTATAATTAAAATCAGCGCCTAGTTTAAGCAAACCTATAAAGTGAGTATCCAATCTGCGTCTGCCAATTTTATCGCCACCTGGCTTAGGTATATAACCTTTACCAAAACGCGCAAGCAGTGGACCTATTATCATTATGGAACCGCGTAGGGCAGATGCTTTCTGTTTGAAAATATCCGAATACATAAAATCCAGATTGATATCATCAGCCTGAAAACAATATTCATCGGTAGATTTTTGTTCTACTTTTACTCCAAAATCTTTAAGTAATTCTATTAGTTTGTTCACATCCCTGATATTTGGAATATTACTAATAGTAACTTTTTCGGGAGTAAGCAATGTAGCGCTTATCACCTGCAAAGCCTCATTTTTAGCTCCTTGCGGAATAATTTCACCTTTGAGCTTTTTTCCGCCAATTATTTCAAATGAATTCATAATTTATTTGATTTAAGGCTGCAATATATAAAAAATCTGTATAACTAATTTAAATTTAAGTTAATAAATGAGTGCCTAAAGTCCGCCAAGGCGGAGGAGTGCCTAAAGTAGCAATAAATATTTATCGGGTCTATACTTTAGGCATTAATTTATTACAAATTTACTTTTTTTTTGTGTATTATATTATTAATATTTTTACTTTTATAATCTAAAAAAATAGACATGGATTCATTTGATGCAATATTTAATCGCCGGAGCATTCGTAAATACGAAACAAAAGCTGTTGAAGAAGAAAAAATCAATAAACTTTTAAAAGCTGCAATGTACGCGCCTAACGCCAATGATACACAAGCGTGGCAATTTATAGTTATTAACGACAGAAATATTTTAGATGCAATTACTAAAATTCATCCTTACGCAAAGATGCTAGAAAAAGCGCCTCTTGCCATCCTTGTTTGCGGTGATAAAAGATTGGAAAAAACCGAAGCGTACCTGAATACAAATTGTTCGGCCGCGACTCAAAATCTGCTTTTAGCTGCATATTCCTTAGACCTTGGCAGTGTTTGGCTTGGTATATATCCACGTGAACCCAGAATGAAAGGACTTTCAGAACTTTTAAACCTTCCTGAAAATCTTGTTCCTATATCGCTTGTCGCGATAGGTTATCCTGCAGAAAAAACAGCTATACCTGAAAGATTTAAACAAGAAAAAATTCATTATAATAAGTACTGAATTATAAATGGTTTGCATGGTTATTAAGAGTAGCTGAAACAATGCGAAAACAGCTTAATAGCTACGGCACTCTATAATTTTCGTCCACCGTGGCGGATTGATTATTCTACAAATATTTCTTATCCCGATACGCTTCCCTATCGGGACATGCTCAAGTCCTTTTTGAATTTCGGTAATTCATCAATTTGTGTCTTGTTCATTTTCTTCATTTTCTCTCACAGAATAAGGAGATTTTATGTAGAAAACCTATTCGTAATTTTTTTCATTATTATTATCAGTTGCTTTCCAGAGTTTATCTCCATGAGAGTAATTGCTTATCATAACGGCCGACCAACGATATTCGGCAGCAGAAAAGTTTTGGGTTCTTTTGGTTTTCAAAAGAACAAAAAATAATCACTTCGTATTATTTTATACCTTTGCGTATAATACTATTTGGTATAAAAAAATGTCCCAACAAAAAAAACTTTTCCTACTCGACGCGATGGCTCTTATTTACAGGGCTTATTTCGCATTAAATAAAAACCCGCGCGTTAATTCAAAAGGACTTAACACCTCGGCAGTACTTGGCTTTGCAAATACATTATTTGAAGTTCTGAAAAATGAAAAGCCTTCGCATATCGCTGTATGCTTCGATTCCAGACAGCCAACCGTAAGACATGATGATTTTGCAGCGTACAAAGCGCATCGCGAAGCCATGCCCGAAGACCTTTCCACTTCATTGCCATATATAATTGAGCTTATTGAAGCTTTTAACATTCCTATTTATGCGCTTGAAGGTTTTGAAGCTGATGATATAATTGGTACTCTTGCTAAAAAAGCCGAACAGCATGGCTTTACAACGTATATGATGACTTCCGACAAAGATTTCGGTCAGCTTGTTTCGGATAATATTTTTATTTACAAACCCGGTCGTATGGGCGATAAAGCTCAGGTGCTCGGTATTAAAGAAGTGTGCGAACGCTTTGGAATAAAACGACCTGAGCAGGTTATTGATATTCTTGGACTTTGGGGCGATGCTTCGGATAACATTCCCGGAATCCCGGGAGTGGGGGAGGTTACTGCAAAAAAACTCCTAGAAGATTTTGATAATGTAGAGAATCTGATTGAAAATTCAGCGCATATAAAAAATCCCAAACTCAAGGAAAAAGTTCAGCAATTTGCCGAACAAGCGCTGTTTTCAAAAAAACTTGCTACGATAATTCTTGATGTGCCTGTCGATTTTGTTGAAGACCAATTGGTAGCTAAAAGCCCCGACGAAAACAGGATGAAAGTTTTATTTGATGAGCTTGAATTCAGAAATTTTGCAAAACGGGTGTTCACAGAGCTTTCATTAAAACAAAACGATGAAACACCCGAACAGGAAGAATTATCATTTAATATAGAGAACGAGAATAAGAAAGAAATAACAGAAGATGCCATTGTTGTTAATAAACAAGATATTCACAACACACCTCACGAATATTTTCTCGTCGACACTTTTGAAAAACGCGTAAACTTACTGTCCTTACTGCAAATACAAAAGTCATTTTGTTTCGATACCGAAACTACCGGGCTCGATTCGCATGAATCGGAACTCGTTGGAATATCGTTTTCTATAGAACATCACAAAGCGTACTATGTGCCTGTTCCCGACAATTATCATGAAGCGCATCAGCTACCACCTGATGC
>JAAXXA010000395.1 GCA_013334735.1 Bacteroidota bacterium | reverse complement strand
CGCCTATACAGCAAAAGGCACAAATAAAAGAAATATATAAAAATTTATTTAACAATGCTTACAGTGAGTTTAAATGGGTTATTAAAAAAGAAGACTATACCGGCGGTTTATTTACGACGGAAGGCGGAAAACCACTTACATTTAAAGGTTTTACTCTTGCACCTATACGTGGCGCATTTTTATTATTAGTTGCTGAAGTTAATTTCATGAAGCTTGGAAGCCATTTTGCTTTAGGATTCATGGGCTATGATGTAGCTAAAGTTGGCGAACCTTCTTTAACGGAAGCTCAGCACGCTGAACTTCAAAAAGTAGTTACCAATTTTATTCTTACATGGTCTGGAATTAGCGGAAATTTTTGGGCTTTTAAAAATGCTGTTTTTGCAACCGAAGCCGGCGATTTGGTTAAAAAGAAAAAAGAATTAATTAATAAAATGAAATCCCATAAAAATTACGATTATTATCGGTGGTATGATAACTGGGCAGGACAACCTCGTATTGGAACAAATTTAAAAGGATTAAATTATAAATCACAGTTAGGCGCTGCACCGGCAGGAATCCCTGCAGCTATTCTTGCAACTGCTCCTTATTGGGGACCGGTTGTTTCAGCAATTGGAATAGCTTTGGCTTCTAAACTTATTAATAACCCGGGCGCGAAAGATGAAAACGGTAAAGATTGCGGAATAATAGATGTAGCAGGTGCAGCATCATGGGCTACAAAATTAGCCAAAGCAGCTGATGATAAAGCCATGAATGCAATACTCAGCGACCCTGCATATCAAAAAATGCTTACTGATAACGCTGCTGCTGCAATTTGTCAAGGAGGAGCGCAAAATAATGCAGACTCGGGTTCAGGTTCAGGCTCAGGTTCTGGATCAGGTTCCGGCTCAGGCACAGGTTCAGAATCAAAAAATAGTAACAAATTTTTAAAACCTTTTTTGTTTTTGTTTGGTTCCTTAGCGGCAATAGGAATAACAATGGGTATTGTTTCAGCTGCAAATAAGAAAAATGAAAATGAAGATTAAAATGTTTTCTTTTTGATTTTGTTGTATTTATTGTATGTTTGTATAAGAAAACCTTAATTATTATATGCTGATGACCCAACTCTTAGAAGTGGTTTCAGGAATAATTAAGGTTTTCTTGATTTTGTGATATTATTTTTTGTAAATTTGTAATGCTATTATAATTTTCTAAGCAACCTATTTATGCCTAAAATTAACTAAAATGGCACACAACAATAAAAATATAAGTATTGAGGGTTTTTGGAATAAAAAAGTTAGAATTGATAAAATTGATTTTTACTACGGTAAGCTTATTGTTTATTTATCTGACAAACGTATTATTATTGTTCCTATAAGCTATTTCCCAAGTATTAAAAAATTAGATACCAAAGAACGTAAAAAATGGTTTATTTTAGGAAATGGATTTACATTTGAAAACAGCAACGAAGTTTACCATTTAGAACCAATATTAGGTAATTACAAAGAATACGCTCACGAAAAACATTAGTTTTTTTTCTTGACTTTGTTAATTTTATTGTTGTATCTTTGTATCGAATTAAGGATTTTTTCAGACTGCGCGGAATTGAACTGCGAGCCCATGAGAAAATCCTTAATTTTAGTATCTTAAAAAAATCTCTTGTACTTGGGACGTCTGTTATACAGATTTTGCTCGCAAAGCCACAAGAGATTTTTTTATTGACTTTGTGATTTTATATTTTGTACCTTTGTAAAAACACTTTAACTTATAATATATGAGAGTTTATATTGATACATCAGTATTTGGCGGATATTATGATATTGAATTTAAACATGAAACAATATTGCTCTTTAAAGAAATTAAAAACAAAAAAAAGATTCCTGTTATATCAGAAATAGTAATTGCTGAATTAGAAAACGCACCGGCAAACATAAAAGCACTTTTTAATAAATATTACGAATTTTACGAAATAGCTTTTGTAAATGATGAAATTATGTTATTAGCAAAGAAATACATAAAAGAAAAAGCGCTGCCGCCAAAATCAATAAATGATGCTGTACATATTGCTACAGCTACATATTACAAAGTAGATGTATTAACAAGTTGGAATTTTAAACATATTGTAAACCTAAACAGGATCCATTCTATAAATGCAGTAAATCTTAAAAATGGTTATCAAATAACAGAAATAAGAAATCCTAAAGAAATTATTGAATTATGAAAAAGCCAAAAAAATCAATGGTTCAGATATTACGAAAAATACGTGATGACATGAACGAAAAATTTTCAAAAAATCCTGAAAGTTTGTTTATTGAATTGAGGAAAATTAGAAAAAAATATAAACTTAAAGCTACTGCATAATTACTATACAATAAATATTTTTTATTTTACACATTCCACTTCTCCATTTCTCTAATTTTCACGCTATCCATTATTTTCGCATAAATCTGTGTAGTAGCAATCTTTTTATGACCAAGCAACTTGCTAATTACTTCAATGGGAATCCCAAAATCAATAGAGCATGTAGCAAAAGTATGCCGGGCGCTATGAAAGCTGATTATTTTGTGAATTTCGGCAATATTCATTAACTCTTTTAAGTAGCGATTTGTAACCTGATTAGTGGCAACTCTGAAAACTTTTTGATTTTGAAAACCTTCGCCTATTAGTTTTTTTGCTCTTGGAGTGAGAGGTATTTTTATTATTTCTTTTGTTTTGTGCATTTCAAGCTGAACCATACTATTCTCCCCAACGATATTGTTAAAGCTAAGGTTTTTCATATCCCGGTATCGCAGCCCTGTGTAACAAGAAAAAAGGAAATAATGCAGTACATTCAACTGATATGGAATTAATTTTTTGTCTAAAAGATTCTCCAATTTTTTAAGTTCTTCTTTATTCAGGTGTTCCCGGTTTCCCTCTTTTTTTGTTAATGGGAACTTCTTAAAAATACCTTCCTTTACTAATCCATCTTCCAGCGCATGATGATATACTGTTTTTATAAAACCCATACTTTTGTAGTGAGTATTTGTTTTATTTTTAAGTGTTCCCAATATGTACCGTTCGTACTGTAACAAGAAACTTTCATCAAGGTCTTCAAGCTTCAGCTCCGGACGGAACTGTTTCATTTTGGTTATTTGGCTTGTGTAAGTGCGAATTGTTTCGGAAGCAAACTTATGTTTATTCTCTGCCAAAAAATTTTCAGCATAAGCGTAAAAGGAGCCGTCATCAAATGTTTTGCGAGAAAACAAGCGGTCAAATTCGATTAAAGTAATATTACGATCCGAAAGCCTTGTGTCAAGAACAATTTTACCAATTTTCATTTTGGCAACTGAAAGAATAGCATTCATATCCTGATATGGAAATTTAGTATTGCGTTTTACAATACATCCTTCCGCATCCCATAAATCCTTAGGAATTTCTAAATTTAGAAAGTATTCTTTTTTTCTGCGATTAATTATTACACGCAGATAAATAGGTAATAAACCGCTTTTCCGAGTACCACGAGAAGCATCGGAGCGTAAATAAATTTTAGTAGATATACTCATTTCGACAATTTTTTCAGTGAAACATCAGTGAAACAAATTGCCAAAAACATCGAAAAAAAAGGTTTCAATCCTTCCGTCAGTAAAACTGAAACCCTCTGAAATTGCGAAGATTGAAAAATTTTATTTCAATGTTTCAATCTTCCCGGTGGAGCGTATGGGAGTCGAACCCATGACCTCGAGACTGCCAGCCTAGCGCTCTA
>JAAXXA010000394.1 GCA_013334735.1 Bacteroidota bacterium | reverse complement strand
AAAATAGTCCGAAGGATATTTTATATTTTACAATGGTAATGCCGATGCAATAGATGTTTTGTTCAATCTGTAAGTTTGGCTGATTGTACTAATACATATATGCTATCGGTATAATGAACACCGTTAAAACAAGATATTTCGTGAATAAATATTGATAACAGCCAAGCGGACACTGAGGTTCTCGAAGTGTCAGTTGTGATTTGCACTACTCACGTTATCCCTAATTTTAAAGGAGTTCGTTCTTCCGACGGAGGTCATTTTGTATCTTTGAACTGTAGCGAAGCGGAAATAATACCATTTGTTAATATAAAATAGTCCGAAGGATATTTTATATTTTACAATGGTAATGCCGATGCAATAGATGTTTTGTTCAATCTGTAAGTTTGGCTGATTGTACTAATACATATATGCTATCGGTATAATGAACACCGAAAAAATAAGATATTTCGTGAATAAATATTGATAACAGCCGATGCATACCTGATATAATTTTCTGTGTTATCAATGTGTTCAACTCATTTGCATAACAAAAAAACAGTTGTTATCATATAAAAAATAATTTGTGATAAATGATGCTATAAGTTATATAAACTGAAACTCCACAGCTTCAGTTTGTGTTAATATTTATTTTAACACAGAGATCACAGAGGACTTTCACAGAGCTACACTGATACCGATTAGCTTTCTGTAATATTATATAGTAAAGAATAAACATAAAGCAAATCGGCATATACCAATCTATTTTTTCTAAATCGATTGTATCTTTTAGAAAAAAGATTGGTATGAGATATATTCAACAAATATTATTAGTGTTAAAATATTGCTTACTATTAGCGCTAAATTCAAAATAGCTCTAGTTGCTGAGGTACGCTAATTCTTTCCTGTACTTTTCTGCCATAAAATATTTCCATATCGCCAAACTGCTTATCAGTAATGCAAAGTATGCCTACATGCCCCATTTCAGGTAAAAGGGTTTTTACTCTTTTGATATGAACGCAGGCATTTTCACTACTGGCGCAATGACGAACATAAATAGAAAATTGGAACATGCTGAAACCATCTGCCATAATATCTTTACGAAAACGGGCAGCAATTTTTCTTTCTTTTTTGCTTACTACAGGAAGATCAAAAAATACTAATACCCACATAATTCTGTATTGATTCAAATTGTACAACATATACTATTGTAATTTGTAAAATACATATTTGACTTTATACTTAAATTTTCTACATTACAGACCACATTGCTTGCAGAGATACAGAACATTTAACATCTTACACAAGCCACCATACATCTTTCATAATATTGCATTACTGCATCACTGGATAGATAATTTTTTTAACGCTTCCTTCAAAACACTTATAAACCGAAGCTGTAGTACGCTGCAATCCTACCATTAGTGGGCTGTTTTCTCCGTCGATAAAGATATCCATTGCAGGAATTATAAGTAATTTTTGTTTTATTTCTTTGCTAAGTTCTTTGTAATCCACGCCACTATTTACAATTTCGCAAACTATGCTATCCACATAAGGTCTGTAAGGTTCCATAATATCGTCGGCAAGGCAATAAGCATTATATTTGTTTTCGTGATGAATACCGAGCGTAGGTAATAAACCCGATGCGACTAATCCACGCGCTACAACGGCTCGTAAAATAGCATAGCCGTAATTAAGCAGATTGTTAGGAGGTTCTCCATCGCGAAAGCGTTTAAAATCCATATTTTCCGGAAAAATATTTTTCCAGTAATACGCGGCAGCCTGCGCTTCATAATTGTCGGGGTCGCCGGAACGCACTTCTTTACTCCACTTTATAAGCCATGAATTATCTTTGCCGTATTTTTTCAGCATCATTGCCTGGTTCCATATTTTTACCGATACCGTTTGTTGCCACATTTGTTTTTTTACAGGCACGCTTGTATCTATCTGCGCTCTGAAACGCTCATTTTGCAAGGTGTTTGCTTCAAGCGGAAGGAATAGCCCTGATGGGTGATGTGTTTCGGAACATGCAATTACAGCCACATTATTATCGAGTAAAGCGCCCAAAAGTCCTTGTGTAATGGTAATTTGCTTGTCGTCGAGTATTACCACTCCAATATCTTCTATTGGGATTTTTGCTGTACTTTCTTTTTTGAAAACAGGCGAGAGATCCTGATTTTTCTCAACTTCAGGCAGCTTAACCACTAATTGTTTATTTTCGAGATGCAGGTAAGCAGGATTACCGAAATACAGGCTTCGTTTTATCATAAAATAAGGTTTTATTTTTTCTTATAAACACCATCCCTTTCAATATCAATTACGACTCCTTCGTATCCGCAAGCACCCATTCGCGCAGAATTTACAACAGGCATCCTTGCAAAATCGTCAAAATCGGCGCATTTCTTTTTATGAATTATTTGTGTTGCAACCATCGCGACAAAAAACAATCATAAACGGCATAATAGCTTCTGCTATCTTCGTTGCCCTGATAAATCATTTCTTTGTTCAGCAGCGAAGCTAAGGCTCTTTGGGCATTAGCTTGCGTACCCAACTGATATTTTTGAATAAAATTTTTGGAATTAGGTTGAAATACTTTTTCTTCCTTAGCTATAGCTTTTAAAAACTGCCACTGCAAAGGGGTAAGCAAATTACGGAACTGATAATATGAAGCTTCGTTTTCGATAAGTATCCGGGCGCAACTTTGTTTTACTTCTTCCAGTTCTATTTTGTGGTATTTATCTGCAAATATTCTGTTGCACAAAGCTTGTGTGTAAAACGTATGTAATTTAGTCCAATCGGCAATAAACACCAAAGCTTCATCAGAGATATTTCTTTTAAATAATTTAAACTTACTTTTAATAAACGACAGATATATTTTTTTCGGGATGTTCGAAAGACTAAGCATTTGCGTACTGCCAAAGAAAGGTCTTTTACTACTACTGAACACTTCGTTAATCAAATGCTTGTTGCTCCCGCTAAATATAAAACGAACATTTTTCAGATGCTGAAACAGGGTACGTAAAACAGCTTCGGTATTGGTTTCGGGATAAGTAGCAATTTGTTGAAATTCATCCATAGCAAAAACAATGGTTTTCTTTTGCATATCCAAAAATTTAAATAAAGCTGAAAGCGAGTATTCGTATTGCTTAGGTTGAATGTATTCAAAATGTAACTCAGGACTTCCCGTTAAACTATCGAAACTTAAAACAGGGTTGAGGCTTTTAAGTACTTTCATAAACTGCTTGCCAATGCTTTTATTTTCGGGTATTGCATTATGAATGCTTAATGCAATATTTTCGGTGAAATCTTTAAAATTACGGCTTGCATATAAGTCAGCATAAATGCAGGTAATCTCATTTTCATGCTTTAATTGCTCAAAAAGATGTAAAATAGTACCTGTTTTACCCATTCTTCGTATCGAAATAAGAGTAGTATTCACTCCATTTTCAATGTTTCTTATCAGAGATTTTATTTCTTTTTCGCGGTTGCAAAATAATTCGGCGCCATGGTAACCGCTAACAGGAAAGGGGTTTATGTTCTTAGCTATCATAATATTTTTTCTGCAAAGATAATAAGTTTATTAAAATATTACACATTTTGCATTATACATTATGTATTATACATTATGTATTATGTCTTTTATGCATTTTATATTTTTTTCTTAAACATATAATAATGATTCTTTACTCGGTTCATATAATTGGTATCGCTTAATAATAACTCTGAAAACATATTTAAAATAGCCAGAG
>JAAXXA010000393.1 GCA_013334735.1 Bacteroidota bacterium | reverse complement strand
TCCCCTACTCAAAGGGACAAAAAGAGAATATCTCCTTGATAAAAAAATAATTTTTGAACAAAAAATAAAACCGGCAGATTTAAAAAAATATACAAAAGCAAAACTTATAAATGCAATGATAGATATTGAAAGCAGCTCCGAAATTAGTATCAGTCAATTTGTGAAATAATTACCACATAATTTTTACCATATTTTTTGGCGCATTTAGGGCATGTTGTGTACCACATAAACAATTTTTTAGTTTTAAAACCTTTCGCTTTAACAACGGTTTCAAAATCTTTGCACCATTTCCCCGTGTCCTTGAAATTGCCTTCATATACTTTACAATAAAATTTACCGCTTAAAGTAGTACTTTTCGTATCCGGCACATCTTTGTCAACAGCAAGATAAATATCCATGTTCCATTTGGATGTATGATCGGTAAGACAAAGCCAATCGGGCATTAGCGCTCCCGCTTCTGTTACTTTTTTGTTTAGCTTTGTCATTACTTTGCCAAAATTAACAGGCATGTAAAAAAAAGCACATACTTTATCTTTGATGAATTTTTTATTATTCCATTCTAATATTTTATCATCCCATTGAACGGGATCAAGTCTTGGACAACATATTGAATTGGTTTCTGATTGTGATGTCATAAAAGCCTCCTTTTTAAATAATGTTAATTTTAAAATGTTTTGCTTCACAAATTTAACAAAAATATTATTTTACACAAATTTTACAATAAATATTTTCGAAACAACCACCCATTAATAACCTGATTAACATATTACTACAATATGAACCAAAATATTTATTAAAAATTATTGATTTTATTAAAATTATATTTATACATTTGCGTATTCAATTACCTAATTACCTTTTAAAATAAAATAATGAGTAAAATATTTAACATATCCGAAGCTGCATCACTTGCTATACATAGTCTGGCTCTTATTGCCAAATCAGAAAAACAGATAAATGCAAATATGATTGCTGAAATGACAAATTTTTCAAAAAATCATTTGTCAAAAATTTTACAACGATTGGTTAAATACGATTACATACGCTCAGAGAGAGGACCAAAAGGTGGTTTTGTATTAAATAAAGATAGCAAAGAAATTACATTACTTGAAATATACGAAACAATTGAAGGTGTTTTAGAAATTCCAAAATGCAAAATTCATAAGGGAGATTGCCTCTTTAGTAGCTGTATTTATGGAGGTATGGGCGAAAAGTTAACAAGTGAGTTCAGGGAATATCTTAAAAATAAAACAATATATGATGCTATAAAATAAAGTGCCTAAAGTTTGGAGTGCCTAAAGTACTTAGAGTTGGGATTACTTTTACCTTGCAGCTTGTAGCTTGTAGCTTGTAGCTTGTAGCTTGCAGCTTGCAGCTTGCAGCTTGCAGCTTTACAAACTCCAATTATTGAAAACAAAAACTTAAATATAAAAAAATGAAAAGAAAAATTATTAAAATTGATACTGAACTATGCAATGGTTGTGGAAACTGTATTCCCAATTGTCAGGAAGGCGCATTACAAATTATTGACGGTAAAGCAAGATTGATAAGCGATTTGTTTTGCGATGGGTTGGGAGCTTGTTTGGGTACTTGCCCTGAAGATGCTATAAGTATTGAGGAAAGAGAAGCCGAGCCTTATAATGAATATAAAGTAATGGAAGCTATTTCAAAACAAGGAGAAGGAACTATAAAAGCTCATCTAACACATTTGAAAGAACATGGTGAAATGGGTTATTATAATGAAGGATTAGCATATCTAAAAGAAAATAATATAAGTATAAATTTTGAAAATAAACCAAATATGGAACAGTCAAATTCGCACTGTGGTTGCCCCGGCTCAAAAACTATTGATCTTAGAGGAGAAGATACTAACGAAACAACTTTTAACGCGAAAGTTCCTTCACAACTTAAACAATGGCCAGTTCAAATGCACTTGATAAGTCCTAACGCTGCATATTTTAAAAATGCCGATGTGCTGATAGCAGCCGATTGTACGGCATTTGCGATGGGAGGCTTCCATAATGATCTGATGAAAGGAAAAGCTATAGCTATTGCCTGCCCTAAACTTGATTCGGATATGGAAATATATATAGACAAAATTAAAGCAATGATTGATGAAGCAAATATAAATACACTCACTGTAGCTATAATGGAAGTACCATGTTGCGGAGGACTTCTGAGAATGGCACAAATGGCTGTTGAAAAAGCAAGCAGAAAAGTTCCGATTAAACTGATTATTATAAATATTAAAGGTGAAATAGATAAAGAAATGTGGGTTTGACAAGTATTTAAGTAGCGAGTAGCAAGTATTGAAGTAGCAAGTAATGAAGTAGCAAGTAGTAAAGTAGCAAGTAATGAAGTAGCAAGTAATAAAGTAGCAAGTAATAATAAACAAGTAAAGTATTCACTAAAATAAAAAGGGGAAAAATTATGAGTATGTTTTGTTATCAATGCGAAGAAACAGCAAAAGGGATTGGCTGTACAATAAAAGGTGTATGCGGAAAAAGTGATGATGTCGCTAATTTGCAAGACCTTTTAATTTTTGTTCTTAAAGGAATTTCTATTTACAGCACAAAAGCGCGTGAGTTAGGAATAGAAGACAAAGAAGTAAATAAATTTGTTTTCGATAGTCTTTTTACTACTATTACAAATGCAAACTTCGATAAAAAAGTATTTTTTCTTAGAGTCAAACAAGGCTTGGCGCTAAGAGAAAAGATAAAAAAAGAATTTTTAAATGCAGGTGGGAAAATTGAAGAACAACTACATGAATCTGCAACATGGTTTTCGGAAAGCGAAACTGAATTTGAAGAAAAAGCAAAATCAGTTGGAATACTTTCAACTTTAGATGAAGATATACGCTCATTGCGACATTTAGTTTTATTCGGTATTAAAGGAATGGCAGCTTATGCGGAACACGCTTTTAATCTGGGATATGAAGATAAAAGTTTATGGGAGTTTATGCAAAGGGCTCTTGTAGCTACAACTAATGACACACTCACGGTTGCCGAACTTATAAGCTTGGTAATGGAAACAGGCGCAAACGGAGTAAAGGTTATGGCTCTGCTTGATAAAGCAAACACCACAACTTACGGTAATCCCGAGGTTACAAAAGTAAACATAGGAGTAAGAAATAAGCCGGGCATCTTAATTTCAGGGCACGATTTAAAAGACATGGAAGAATTGCTTAAACAAACCGAGGGAACAGGCGTAGATGTTTATTCGCATAGCGAAATGCTTCCCGCTCATTACTATCCTGCCTTTAATAAATACGAGCATTTTGTAGGCAATTATGGAAACGCATGGTGGAAACAAAGAGAAGAATTTGAAACATTTAACGGTCCTATTCTTTTTACAACCAATTGTTTGGTGCCACCTCATGTATATTCCAAATACAGGGATAAAGTATATACCACCGGAGCTGTAGGTTTTGAAGGAATGAAATATATTAAAGAAAGACCTGAAGGAGGTAAAAAAGATTTTTCAGAAATAATTGAACTTGCAAAAAAGTGCCCCCCACCTACCGGAATAGAAACAGGCGAAATAGTTGGAGGCTTTGCTCACGCTCAGGTTTTTGCTCTTGCTGATAAAGTTGTTGAGGCAGTAAAATCAGGCGCTATTAAAAAATTCTTTGTCATGGCAGGATGCGATGGAAGAATGAAAGAACGCGATTATTATACAAAATTTGCCGAAAATCTTCCTAAAGATACAATTATTTTAACAGCTGGTT
>JAAXXA010000016.1 GCA_013334735.1 Bacteroidota bacterium | reverse complement strand
AACGAAAAAAAAAGATACGATACTAATAAGGACCATGGTTTTTGTCAGTACCGCAATAAACTTGTTTTTTAAAATATTGCATTTTATTTAAAAGATATCCCGATGAAAAAAGAAATTTAACTTTTTTCGATATATTTTAAATGGCAATTGATGTGAAAATATATTTGAATTTTTACTAATAATTAAACAAAATTACGAAATAATTATTTATAATACAAACATTTACTACCATACTTTATAAGATAGAGCACTCCACTACAAAAGAGCAGATCAAGAAAATATATTAACTTATCGGAATTGTTTTGTGGAAATTTATGTAGAGTTTGGGGATATTTAATCAGGCTATATTATAATTATTTTTCCCCTTAAAAATGAGATGATAATTTTATTCAGAATTGTTAATAAAATCTATTCAATAACTATCAAAATATCACCTTCCATAACATTATCGCCTTTTTTAACTTTAATGGATGCGATCTTTCCTTCTTTATCAGAATCAATGTTATTTTCCATTTTCATGGCTTCGAGTGTTATTAAACGTTGACCCATAGTTATTTTATCGCCCACTTTTACATGCACATTCAATATGGCACCGGGAAGTGGTGATTTTATTGTTCCTCCACTTTTGGTAAAGGAAGGGCTGCTTGTTTTTTGTGTTGATTTTTCAACATCAGTAGATGGAACGGCAGGCGTTCTTACAAGTATAGGTGTTTTAGTCTGTTGAATGTTTTTATCAACCTCCACAGTATAAATGTTTCCGTTTACCTGTACTTCTGCAATATTATCTTCGATGTTTAATATATCTACATCGTATTGATTTCCTTTTATCGTGAACTTAAATTTTTTCATATTAAAATTTGTTTATTCTTTTTTAGGTTTTATAAATCTGGGCTTTGCCTTGGCGTTATTCATTAATTGATTGCTATTTTACTAAATTTTCCCTATTTTACTATCTCCTTAATTTTACTAATTCATCTGTTTGTACGAGGTATTTTAAATGGAATTTGACGTAAACCATAAATTTTTGAACTCCACGGAGAATATGGTCGCATTACTTTTTGCATGGTAAGGACAGTTTTCTCATAATCGTGAAAATCCTGTAAGTGCATATTCAGAGCAAGCCCTATTACTGCAATAATTTCTTCATTTAAAGGAATTTTTTTGCTTACAATACTAGTTGTTTCGGTTATTACAGGCTTTTTCCTGCGAATAATATATTTTTCTAGTTTCAGTTTGCTCATACTTTTAGTTTTTAAAGTTCATAAAGTATAAAGTTTATAAAGTTCAAGTAATTTTTGAAAATTTTACTTTATATTGAAAATCAGTTTTTAAATCATAAATCATAATTCTAAAATCATAAATTATTTTTCTTTACATTTCGTATTATAGTGGCAAATTTGAATGTTTTTTTGGAGGATTAACATCTTTTTTTGTAGCCAGTGATTGCAGTGCTCTTATAATCCTAAAACGAGTGTTGCGTGGCTCTATAACGTCATCAATATAACCATATTTGGCAGCGTTGTAAGGGTTTGCAAATTTATCTTTATATTCGGCTTCTTTTTTACTTGAAAAATCAGCTTTTTCCTTTTCATCAGTAATTAATTTTAATTCTTTTTGATATAACACTTCAATAGCTCCTTTTGCTCCCATTACGGCAATTTCAGCTGAAGGCCATGCATAATTAATATCACCCCTGAGTTGTTTCGAACTCATTACATCATGTGCACCACCATAAGATTTACGTAATGTAACTGTAATTTTAGGAACAGTAGCTTCGCCATATGCAAACAAAAGTTTAGCTCCGTGCAGTATAATACCTCCATATTCTTGTGTGGTACCCGGTAAAAATCCGGGAACATCCACTAATGTTACAAGCGGAATGTTAAAAGCATCACAAAACCTTACAAATCTTGCGGCTTTTCTTGAAGCATTGATATCAAGCACTCCTGCAAGATAATTGGGCTGGTTTGCAACTATACCTACGGGCATACCGTTGAATTTTGCATATCCTGTAACTATGTTTGGTGCAAAAAAACGCTGCACTTCCATAAATTCGTTTTCATCAACTATTGCATGGATAATATCTTTAACATCGTAAGGTTTATTTGGATTATCAGGAATGATAGTATTAAGAGAATCTTCAAGTCGATCAATTGGATCGTTTGTGGGAGTATATGGAGGATCCTCAAGATTGTTTTGTGGTAAATATGAAAGGAGTTTGCGAATTAGCATCATACCTTCTTTTTCATCCTCAGCAACAAAATGTGCAACACCCGACTTAGTTCCATGTGTCATTGCTCCGCCAAGTTCTTCTTCTGTAACTACTTCTCCTGTTACTGTTTTTACAACTTTTGGTCCTGTTACAAACATATAACTGTTCCTTTTGGTCATAAAAATAAAATCAGTAAGTGCAGGTGAATAAACAGCCCCTCCTGCACAAGGTCCGAATATAGCGGATAGCTGAGGAATTACTCCCGAAGCCATAATATTCCGTTGAAATATTTCTGCATATCCTGCCAAACTTCTTACTCCTTCCTGAATACGTGCGCCACCACTATCATTTATTCCTATCACGGGCGCTCCTACTTTCATGGCTTTATCCATAACTTTACATATTTTTTGAGCATAAGCTTCGGAAAGAGAACCACCGAAAACAGTAAAATCCTGCGCGAAAACATATACTTGCCTACCATCTATAGTTCCATAACCTGTTATTACCCCATCAGATAAGTAAGTCTCTTTTTCCAAACCAAAATCTCTGCAGTTGTGTGTAACGAACATATCAAACTCTTCAAAACTTCCATCATCTAAAAGCAAATCAATACGTTCTCTGGCAGTCATTTTGCCCTTTTTGTGTTGTGAATCAATACGTTTTTGACCACCGCCAAGTTTTGCCTGCTCTCTTTTTTTTAATAATTCCTGAATTTTATCCTGAATAGCCATATTATTGATTTATGATTTATGATTTTAGATTTATGATTTTAGATTTATGATTTTAGATTTGTTCTCTTTTGACTATTACACTTTTACCTTATCCCTTATGCCTCATTACTTATGCCTTGTCCCTTTTTTCGCATAATTCCGTTAGAACTCCGCCTGTTGATTTCGGATGAAGAAAAGCTATGTCTAAGCCTTCAGCACCTTTACGAGGGGTCTTGTCAATAAGTTGAACACCTTTGTTTTCGGATTCTGTAAGAGCATTTTCAATTCCATTTACTGCAAAAGCAAGATGATGTATTCCTTCACCTTTTTTTTCGATAAATTTTCCAATAGGACCTTCAGAATCGGTAGACTCAAGTAATTCTATTTTGGTTTGTCCAACCATGAAAAATGCAGTTTTAACTTTTTGCTCTTTAACTTCTTCAACAGCATAGCACTTTAATCCAAGTATGTTTTCGTAATATTTAATGGATTCCTCGATGCTTTTAACTGCGATTCCAATATGTTCAATATGCGTTATGTTCATATTTTTTAATTGTTAATTAATTCACAAATATACGTTAAATAATTTTTATAATAATAATAATATAAAATAATTAATGCCTAAAGTTGAGAACTACAAGCTACAAGCCGCAAGTCAAAAGCTAAAAGCACTTCCTAACTCCCAACTCCCAACTCAAAGTAATCCAAACTTTAGGCACTTTAAGTACTTATTATTTATTCAAGAACCCAGTCAAAATCCAGATCCCAATTAGCTTTAACATTAATAATAGATGTATTATAAAATACTTTTTCGGGTACAAATTTTTTTAAATAATTGCCTGTATCCCATATATTGTTTTTATTTTCATCGCAAATAACTTTTAACTTATAATTGCCGGGTAATATATAATCAAATTGCACTTTTCCTTTATCATTAGAAATTATTATTTTTTGATTAACTACGGCATTGTTTTCGGTTAAAAGCTGAACTATCAGATTACAATTAAGTTCTTTTGCTATTATCTTAAGCTTTAGGTTTCCGTAATCTTTTAGTGAGTTTGTTTTAAAATCAACTTTAAGAGTATCGTTTGCAATACCAAACATATTTTTTAAAGCAACAGGAGGGATAAAGAGCGAATAATTTGCATTTTCTTTCCATTTGTAATCAGAACGTATAACTCTATGTATACTGTCAGTAAAAAAGAAAATAGGTTTAATAGTATCTTTATTTTCCGTTAAAATAATTTTATTAAAAGAATAATCTGAAATTGGCGACAGGCAATCAATTAATAATGGTTTATAAAAACCAAATGTCGAATTTTTGGAAGCATTTAAAATGAAAGAAATATATCTTAGATCTTCACCTCTCCCTTTACCTGTTTTTGTAACTATACTTTTTTTAATTAGTGTAATTTTGGATGTGTCAAGAATTTCATTATTATCTGTTACTTTTAAAAATAAAGTGTCTATTTCTGGATTTTTTAGCCAAATAGTTATAGAATCTTTTGTTTTATTTTCTTCCTTAATATTCCATGAGGAAGGCATATTTTTATTTAAGGGTTCTAATATTAAATTTTCAACAGGTTTCCTGAAAATTAATACTAACTTTCCATATTTTTCAGAATATGATTTTAAAAGTTTTTGTTTTGAAGGTGCTTCTTCAAAAAGATTAAGGCAATAAATTGTTTGTTTTTTGAGACTATCAGCTTTAGCGGTATCAATAGGTATAGGAGTTATGAGCGAATCAATAAAAGCGATTTTTTCAGATGGCTGATCATATATGAAATTGTTGTTGGCATCTTTTAACGAAAATATTTTATATCTGCCTTTTTTTAAATTGCTGAAATAAAATGCTCCTGTATCATCAGTTTTAGCAATATAAAAGGGTTTTTCCTTATATGGAACCGAATCTTCCAAATTATTGTAAAGCATAACCAATACTGAATTTTCAGGTTTAAGAGTAAATGCGTTTCTTACAATCCCTTTCAGGTAAAGCGAATCAATAGTATTTCCTGTTGAAAAAAAATATCTGTATCCACGAAGAACATTGTTTTCGGTAATATCCGAAATTGATTTCCCAAACGAAATAGAATAGGTATTATCTGGTTTTAAAGTGTCGCTAAAATTAACAACTATCGACTTTCCTTTAATCTTTATTTCGGGCATTTCCTTCATGAAAGGAGAAACCATAACCTGATTTGCCATATCAGTAAGTTTAACATATTCGTTAAATCCTATTTTTATAGAATTGCCTGCGAAATTTTTAGAAAAATTGTAAGGTGTCGTTTTTAAAACAATCGGAGGTGTAATGTCTTTCTGACCGCCCGAAGGTGTAACAATATTAGCGCAAGCTCCTAGAAAAAGCGCAGCTATACAAAACAAATATTCAAATCCTTTTTTCATAAAGTATTTTGTGATGCAAAGATGATTTTTTAAAATTATACTACTGTAGCAACAAATTAATTCTGCAAAAATCTGTTTTAGTATTCGGTTATCAGTTATCGGTAATCGGTTTGCAAAAAGATTCTGCTTTGCTAATCATTGAGTTCAGCATTTTTCCCACGGAAGAGTAATTTCTTAATAAGTTATTTGCAATTTCATTGGAAATATATGAACAATCCAATGCTGCGTTTCCAATTGTTCTCCGTCAGCATCAGTCAACTTACTCACAAAATGTTTTTCGTATTTTCTTTTTGCCCAAGCTTCAGCAATTTGAGCTCCGACTGATCGTGATGACCTTCTTATCTGATCTATGAGGGAATACATTTCTTCCTTTGGAAACTTTTTTGATACCTCAAAAATTTCTCTTGACAATTGCCGCGAAAGTTTATACACTTCTAAATCTCTAAAACTTTTTACATATTCCATATTGTTGATTCTACTGATTACCGATTACCTCTGTTACCGATTACTGTTGTAAAACTACATTGTTTTAACACTACCCGCACTTAGAATAGCCGCAACTTTTGCATTTCAAACAGCCTTCTTCGTAAATAAGTCCTTCTGAATCGCCACAATTGGAACAAGTTCGATCGGCAGCTTTGGTGCCATCGGGGATAAATTTTTTCAAACCTCTTTCAATTCCGTTTTTCCATGTATTAATTGAGTCGGAATCGAGTCGTAAATTGCTTACTACATCCACAACAAAAGGTAGTGGCATTCCGTGACGGAGAATTCCTGAAATAAGTTTTGCGTAATTCCAGTATTCTTTATCAAACATACGGGATAAGCCTTCAATAGTAACTTTATAACCTTGTTTATCTTCAAACTGGAAGTCATATCTTGACTCATTGTCTTTTTCATTTTTACTCTTAATAACCCATCCTTTTTGAACCCAGGGTGGTAAAAACAGATCTTCTGATTTTCCGGTAAATATTTCGTAAGGGCGACCATTTAGCAAGCCAACAACGGCAATCCATTTTTCATAATCATTCTGAAAGCGTACAATTTCGGCATCAAGTTTTTTTGGCCTTTGAGGAGCTGTTGTTTCTTTAAATTCGGTTACATCTTCTTTCTTTTTATCAGCAATCATAACACCCGATCTGGATCCATCGCGATAGACAGTTATTCCTTTACAACCGCTTTCCCATGCTGTAAGATAAATATTGGAAACTAATTCTTCTTTTGCTTCATTGGGGATGTTTACGGTAACACTAATAGAATGGTCAACCCACTTTTGTATCGCGCCTTGCATTTTAACTTTAGCAACCCAGTCAACATCGTTAGCAGTAGCTTTAAAATAAGGTGATTTTTCAATAATAGCTTTAAGTTCGGTTTCTTTCATTATTTTAACTTTATCTATTTCGTAACCGTTTACTTTTAGCCATTTCAGGAATTTGTTATGAAATACATTATACTCTTCCCATGAATCGCCTACTTCATCAACAAAATCAACTCGCGAATTTTTGTCGCCCGGGTTTACTTTTCTTCTGCGTTTATATGAAATAAGGAATACCGGTTCAATTCCTGAAGTTGTTTGAGACATAAGCGAAACGCTACCGGTTGGAGCAATTGTTAACAGGGCAATATTTCTTCTTCCATATTTTGCCATATCCTCGTAAAGAGAAGGATCGGCTTCTTTCAGGCGCATAATGAAAGGATTATTTTTTTCTTTTGCCGTTTTATATATTGGAAAAGCGCCTCTTTCCATAGCCATAGTAACTGAAGAACGGTAAGCTTCGAGCGCCAGCAATTTATGAACTTCTATTGAAAAATTTGTTGCTTCATCGCTTCCATATCTACAACCAAGGGCTGCAAGCATATCTCCTTCAGCAGTAATACCAACGCCTGTTCTTCTTCCTTCAATACATTTTTTCTTTATCTTGTTCCAAAGATTTGTTTCGGTTCTTTTGATTTCAGCATCTTCGGGGTCGGATACTATTTTTTCAATTATTTTTTCGATTTTTTCGAGTTCCAGATCAATGATATCGTCCATAATTCGTTGCGCATAGCCTACATGTTTAATAAATAAACCCGAATCAAAACTGGCATTTTCAGTAAATGGATTTTCTACATAGTTGTATAGGTTAATTGCAATAAGACGGCAGCTATCATAAGGACATAATGGTATTTCGCCGCAAGGATTAGTAGATAAGGTTTTGAAACCCTGATCGGCATAAGAATCGGCAACTGATTCGCGGATAATTGTATCCCAAAAAAGGATACCCGGCTCGGCAGATTTCCATGCATTATGAACTATTTTTTTCCATAATGTATTTGCATTTATTTCTTTTGATGTTGTCGGGTTATCGGAATCAATAGGATATTGTTGTTGAAAAGGTACATTATTAACAATAGACTTCATGAAGTTGTCTGTAATTTTTACCGAAACATTTGCTCCTGTTACTTTACCTTCTTCTAATTTTGCGTCGATAAATTTTTCGGCATCAGGATGCTTTATTGAAATACTGAGCATTAAAGCGCCTCTTCTCCCGTCCTGAGCGACTTCTCTTGTAGAATTTGAATAGCGTTCCATAAAAGGAACTATACCTGTGGATGTAAGCGCGCTGTTTTTTACAGGACTTCCATAAGGACGTATATGCGATAAATCATGTCCTACACCGCCTCTTCGTTTCATAAGCTGAACCTGCTCTTCGTCCACTTTCATAATACCTCCGTAGGAATCGGAATTATTTTGATTTCCTATAACAAAACAATTGGATAATGAACCGATCTGAAAATTGTTGCCTATACCGGCCATAGGACTCCCTTGAGGTATAATATATTTAAAGTTTTTTAGTAAATTAAAAATATCTTCTTCGCTTAATGGATTGGGGTATTTATTTTCTATACGGGCAATTTCTCCAGCAATTCTGTGGTGCATATCATCAGGAGTACATTCGTATAAATTACCGGTAGAATCCTTAAGAGCATATTTGTTAATCCAAACGTTGGCAGCAAGTGTGTCACCTTTAAAATAAGCTGTGGTTTTTTCAAATGCTTCTTCAAAAGAATATATTTTTAATTCCGAAACTTCGTGTTTTGTTTTCAATTTGTTATCTGTAATTAAATTTTTATTTTCTTCCTCAAAAATATTAGGTCTTGTTCTTTTTTCTAAAATATTTTCGTAAGAATTAGTTTTTGTTTTTTTGTCTAAATCATCAATGAAGTTTTGTTTTTGATTATTTTCCATCTTTTTGGCGGTGTAATATTTTTTAAAATATTGTGTCTCTGTGTTGTAAAGAAAATTGTTTATTGCAAAAAACAGATACGCAAGGTAAATAACAAAACTCCTAATACCAACAGCTTTTTATTAACAATTAATTTTTTTTATTAACTTACTTACTAAGTAACTGATATGGAAGAAGATATTTTTGAGTATAAAAAAAAGTGCCAAAAGTTTGGAGTACTTGGAGTTGGGAGTTAGGAGTTGGAAAGTGCTTGCAGCTTATAGCTTGTAGCTTTAGGCACTTATTCTTCTTTTTGCCATATCATTTTTTTTCCAAATCCAAGTCTGTTATCGGTAAATTTAATAAAATCTGGTTCCAATTTCCAGAGTAAAAGTTTTGATAAGGATGCTATTGGAAACCGTTTAACGTATAAGGACTTTGCTATTTTAAAATATTCTTCGGAAACTTTAGTTATTTTTCCTGTAAACTGAATTCCTCTGATTTTGCCAATCATAGTAGTTTCAAGAGCAATAGCGCCAGCAACAATAGGTTGCAAAACAGCTTCTTCTATATGTCTGGTTTCTAAATCGGATGTAAAAAGAAAGTTGTTTTCTTTTTCGTTGTAATAATAAAAGCAGGTACAGCAATAAGGTTTGTTATTATTGGAAGTAGCTAAAGTAAAGATATGATGTTCTTTAATAAAACGAATTATTTTTTCATCAAGTTCTTTTATATAAATTTTATTTGTTTCCATAAATATATGATTCCTTATTTTTAATAAAAGGCAAGATTTTAATTTACCCGGAAGTCTAATAATTGTCTGTATGTAAACTTATCGTATCAAAATATAGTGCAAATTTTAAAATGTAACACTTCGACTACGCTCTGTGTAAAAATCTAAAGTGCAAAATTAAAAAAACATTATAAGCATTGATAATTAGAAGTCTTATAAATTTACAATTTGCAATTTAATTTTTGCAATTTGCAATATTTTTATTTTTGGTGATATTACAGACAGATTCTAATTGATATTGCTGATATTCCAAATGTCAATGGGCAGTTAGAAAAAAGAATGTTTACTTTTTCCCTGCCAGAAATTCTTCCACTGTTTTTATATTTGCTTTTACAGGAGAAGGTATATCAATAACCGATTGAACTGCATTAAGGTCTTTTAAGCCGCTGCCGGTTAACAACACTATATTTTTACTGTCTTTTTCTAATCGTCCATTCCAGTAATAACTTAAAAATCCTGCAAAGGCAGTTGCAGCAGCAGGTTCTGCAAAAATACCCGTACGCATGCTTAGTACTTTTGATGCGGAAATAATCTCTTCATCGCTCACAGCTAATGTTTTACCCTTGTTTTCGACTATGAATTTTTTAGCCATATTGAAATTTCTCGGAATATCGACAGATATAGAATCTGCAATAGTATTTGAAGGCGCAGAAATAAAATTTTCCCGTTCAATATTATTGATAATATTACTGCTGCCAATAGCTTGAACAGCCACAATAACAGGAATTTTATCAATAATTCCAAGTTTTAGCAAATCTTCAAATCCTTTGTAAACCCCCGAAATAATTACACCATCGCCTACAGGTACAAATATTCTGTCGGGAACATTTTGGTTTAATTGAGCGAACAATTCAAAAGAAACTGTTTTTTTTCCTTCTATTGTAAAAGGATTATATGCTGTGTTGCGGTTATACCAACCGAATTTTTTTGTCGCTTCGATGCTTAAATCAAAAGCATTGTCGTAAGTGCCGTCAACAGGAACTATTTGCGCTCCATACATGAGTATCTGCGTAAGTTTTGCCTTGGGAGCTTTTGCGGGAACAAAAACTATAGCTTTTTGTTTTTGAGCTGCGCATATACCTGCCAACGAAGAACCGGCATTACCTGTAGATGCGGCAACTATAGTATCAATTCCGTTTTCTTTTGCAAAAGCTGATACTATTGCAGAAGCCCTGTCTTTAAATGAAAATGTTGGGTTTTGGGAATCGTCTTTTAGAAAAAGTTCAAAATTTAACAGATTGTTATCCAAAGATGTGATCTTGTATAAAGGACTATTCCCAACTTTCAGGTATGGCATACTGTTCAGAGAGTTTAAAGGTAAAATATCAATAAACCCTTTATGAGCAATATTATTAAAAAGATTATCTTTATTTTCTGAGGCAATTTTATCATAATTATAAACTGTTTTCAATACACCGAGTGGAGGCAAAACAGGATCGTTCTTTTTTTCGCAATCAGGACATAGATAGATTATTTCCTTTGTAGAATAAGTGTTTCCACAGTCAGTACACTTATAAATATATTTATCGTTCATTTTTATAATAATTTATGAAATTCAAAAATAGAAAAAATAAAGATACTAAAAAAAAAGTTTTTATTAAAAACACATCAATAAATTTTATCCAAAATCCATATGTATTAAACGGACTTATTTAAGGTTTAATGCTATTGAAAAAAGTTTTAATTATACCTGTAAATATTTTACAAAAGCCTTGTAAATTAAAGAAAAATGTTTATCTTTGAAGCCAACTAAATATAAAATTGTTTAAAAATCCTTCGGTTAAAAATTAATCTTACAAAGATATTCTACTAAGTCCATTGAAAGTATAAATTTTTGCGAGTAACCTTTACAAAAATAAATTTAAACTCAAACTCAATTATCATGAAAAGAACAATTATTTTATCTTTGATGTGTAGTATGTTTTTAAATGTATTTGCACAAGTATGGTCCCCTGTTGGTACAGGAATGAATGATGATGTTCTGGCATTGAAGGTATATAATGGTGAACTTTATGCCGGTGGGTGGTTTACTCAGGCTGACGGTAATCCGGCAAATTATATAGCAAAATGGGATGGAACCGCTTGGGTTGCTCTTGGCACTGGGATGAATAATGTGGTACAAGATTTAGATTCATGCGAAGGTAATTTTTATGCCGGCGGATTTTTTTCAGAAGCTAGTGGTATAACAGTAAATCATGTAGCAGTGTGGAACCCGATTACAAGCTCGTGGGATTCATTGGGGTCAGGAACTAACGGCTATGTAAAATGTATGGCTGTGTATAAAAAGGAAGTTTATGTTGGAGGCAACTTTAGTAAGGCAGGTGGAACAGATATCGGTTTTGGAATAGCTAAATGGAATCCGGCAACTTCACATTGGCTTCCTGTTGGAAGTGGTGTGAATTCAGATGTATTATCACTTTGCGCAACCGAATCATATTTGTATGCTAGTGGTCAATTTACAACGGCAGGGGGGCTTACAGCTAACCGAGTAGCCAGATGGGATGGAGTAAACTGGACAGCCATGGGATCAGGGATGAATGGTTATGAAGTTACATGTATTGGATTTCATGAAAATAAATTATACGCAGGAGGCGATTTTACTACAGCAGGAGGAGTTTCCGCGCAAAAAATAGCTGCATGGGATGGAACTAATTGGGCGCCTTTGGGCAGCGGCATGAATGATTATGTTGTAACCCTTGCATCCATACAAGGCAACTTATATGCAGGTGGTTGGTTCACAACAGCCGGAGGAAGCTATGCAAATTATTTTGCGCTTTGGAACGGCGCAACTTGGTCTTCTTTGGGAGGGGGAATGAATAATTATGTTTATGACATACTTGAATATAATGATGAATTATATGCAAGCGGAAATTTTACAATGGCAGGAGGAAACGCTGCAAATTATGTTGCGAAATATACTTCGATACCTACCAATACTTTGAATGTAAATACAGATAATGATAATCTCATAGTTTACCCCAATCCTGTCGCAGATCAATTCACAATAACTACAAAAAAGTTACCTGCTGACAACTTTAATACGTTTTGTACGATTTACGATGATAAAGGCGCAATAAAAAAAAGTGTAACGGTTTTATCGGGACAGAAAAATATCATTATTAAAACTGGAAATTTTGCAAAAGGTATTTATTTCTTTAAAATAGAATCCAATAATAAACCGGTTAAATCAGGGAAATTCATTGTAAACTAATTTTTAAATAAAATATTGATTATTTAAATCTTGATATTATGAAAAAAACAATTATTACATTATTTAGTACATTAATATTGTTGGTATTTATTGGCGAATTGAGGGCACAGGTTCCGCAGGCATTCAATTATCAAGCTGTTGCTAGGGATGCAGGTGGAATATTGTATGCTAATCGTTCAATAAAAGTACGGTTAACCATTTTATCCGGATCATCAGTTGGCGCTTCGGTGTATTCAGAGATTCATGCTGCTACTACAAATCAGTTTGGATTGTTTACACTTTCCATTGGACAAGGAACCCAGCCGACAGGAAATTTTAATACTATTTCATGGGCAACAGGCGCATTTTGGTTAAAAGTGGAAATGGATCCAAATAATGGAATAAACTTTTCTAATATGGGTACATCTCAATTGCTCACAGTTCCTTTTGCTATGTATGCTGCAAATTCAGGAAGTGGTGCTAGTTCAGGGACTGGTCCAACCGGTCCAACCGGCCCTTCAGGAATTAATGGCAATACTGGGGTAACCGGACCAACAGGCTCTGGCAATGGACCTACAGGCGCTACCGGACCAACCGGATTTGGAACTGCCGGACCAACTGGTGCAACAGGCGCTACCGGAGCAACAGGTACCGGAACAGGCTCAGTTGGTTGTACTAATGCTAACTTTGTACTAAAAAACGATGGGACTAATGGTACTTGCAGCCAGATATTTGATAATAGTACTAATGTGGGAATAGGTACTACAAGTCCTGTTCAAAAATTAGATGTAAACGGAGATATTAACATTAATTCTTTAATGTCGTTTCGTATAAATAATACTAAAGTCCTTTCAAATTTCGGAACAGCCAATTTATTTGCAGGAGATAATGCAGGGATGGCAATAACATCAGGGCAAAAAAATTCATTTTTTGGTTTTGAATCAGGCAAAAACACAACAACTGGATATGAAAATACATTTATAGGTTATCAGGCGGGATATAATAATACGGTTGGTTTTGGTAATGTTTATCTTGGCTATAAAGCAGGATATACAAATTCTGCAACATGGAACGGAAAAAATATTTTTATTGGCTATGAAGCAGGGTATAATGTAACTAATACTAACACAGGAGGTTCTATTTTTATCGGTACAGAAGCCGGTAAGAATAATACTGCTACTCAATGTTGTAATTATTTCATCGGGTATAATACTGGTTCTTCCAATTCAGGATTTGATAATATATTTATTGGCAGCAATGCCGGCGGCAGCAATACATCCGGCTCAGTTAATAACTTTATTGGACATCAAGCAGGCAATGATAATACAATAGGTGAATATAACACTTTCTTAGGGCATCAGGCAGGTTATAGCAACAATGCAGATGGGAATACATTTATCGGATATACTTCCGGTCATTCAAACATATCAGGTACTAACAATACTGCGCTTGGAAAATTCGCTTTTTGGAATCCCACGGCATATTCTAATTCCATGGCGCTGGGATTTGATGCGGAAGCAACAGCAAGCAATCAGGTGCGTGTTGGTAATAGCTCTATAACAAGCATAGGAGGTTATGTAGGATGGTCTAATATTTCAGATAAACGTATTAAAAAAGATATAAAAGAAACTGTTCCCGGTCTTGCTTTTATTCTTAAACTTCGTCCGGTAATTTATCATTTGGATATGGATGCAATAGCAACTTTGCAACACACTCCAGATAGTATGCGTTTAAAAGATGCTGAAAAAATAAAAGGTAATATATTACAAACAGGATTCATTGCGCAGGAAGTTGAAAAAGCTGCACAGGAATGCGACTTCGATTTCAGCGGTGTGGATAAACCTAAAAATGATAACGATTTATACAGTTTACGCTATTCAGAGTTTGTAGTTCCTTTGATAAAAGCTGTACAGGAACAGCAAAAACAGATTGAAGTATTACAAAAAAGGATTAACGAATTGGAAATGAATTCAGCGAAAAAATAAAAACGCATCCTTTTTAACTATTTTTCGTCTTAAATTTTATTTGTATGATATAATATTATTATTAAAATATAAATATTATGAAATTAAAACATTTGATAAAATTATTGATCTTATTGCCATTATTTGTTGCATTAATAAATAAAAACTTTGCCCAGCAGGGTGTATCGGTAAATTTAACCGGAGTAGCTCCTGATCCATCGGCAGTATTTGATGTAAGTTCATTTACACAGGGCTTCCTTGCACCAAGAATGACGGAAGAACAAAAAAATGCAATAGTTAATCCGGCAACAGGATTATTTATATATCAGACAAATAATGTTTCCGGATTTTGGTACTTTGATGGTTCTGTTTGGGTGCAATCCCTTGGCGCAACTGGTGCGATAGGACCCACCGGAAGTAATGGATTAAACGGGGCAACCGGAGCGCAAGGTGCAGCAGGTATAGATGGAGTTACAGGCGTAACAGGACCAACCGGAGAAACCGGAATAACAGGTGAGACTGGTGCAACTGGAGTAGGTTCTTCAGGACCAACTGGCCCGACAGGTGAAACAGGGGCAACAGGACCTGGGGTTGGAGCAACCGGACCAACAGGTGAAACAGGCGCAACCGGAATAGGAACTCCAGGAGTAACAGGACCAACCGGAGAAA
>JAAXXA010000392.1 GCA_013334735.1 Bacteroidota bacterium | reverse complement strand
ATTATTTTCCATAGTTCAAGTTTATTTAAATTAAAAATGTGGGTTTCTAAGTTCTTCAATAAACTTGAACTATGGAAAATAATATTGAAAATGATAACAACCTTGAAGTAGCTAAACAGCTTATCAACTCAGTAAGACAACAGTTCGAAAAAGAAAATCAGGAGCTGATAAAATATCGTAATGAATATTACCGCGTTAATGATTTTACAGTCAGAAAATTCTTTCCTTACAATGGACCTAATTATTATTTAGATCGTCAGGCTCTTGTTTTTAATATTTATATCGCGCCCGATGGAGCCCCTGTTGATTATTTTAAACAGGAAGTGGTAAAGTTGATCCCGGCTATTGCTAATGTTGAAACACCATTTATGATTGATTTATTTTGTGAGGTATTACTTCATGTTATGAAAATGGATATAGATCTGTATATAAACAAATACTCTATAAGCAAAGATGCTGATGATTTTGTGGTTGCAATTGAATATTTCGATAAATACATTGCTGAAGATGCAACATATCTGGTAAGTGAATGGTTCCGGGCTATTGCTGCTAACAAAGAATTCGACTTTAACACAAAAAATATTGCGTTACAAGCTGCTTTTGATAAAACATTATTTGGCGGACCAACAATTTATTCTTTAATAGAAGCCGGTTTAAAACTTGATATTCCTGTAACATATTTATTTGAGGAAAATGAATTTCAATGGGGGTATGGGAAAAAACAACTTAGAGGTCGTTCAACCACTTTTAGCACCGATGGTATAAAGGATACCGAATTTACTATGTATAAAGATATGGTTGGCGATTTTCTTATGATGTGCGGATTCCCCACTCCTATTGGCAAAAACTGTTATAAAGAAGAACAAATTGTTAAAGAAGCTTTAAAACTTGGATTTCCGGTAGTAGTAAAACCTGTTGCAGGGCACAAAGGACAAGGCGTTACAACAGGCATTGAAAGCGAAGAAGAAGTAAGAAAAGCTTTCAATAAAATTTTAGAATCTGCAGAAGCTGAAGGACAAAAATTTGCCGGAGCGCTTGTTCAGCAGCAGATATATGGTACCGATCACCGCTTACTTTCCGTTGCCGGTAAGTTTGAAGCTGCCCTTGAAAGAGTACCTGCCTACGTTGAAGGCGATGGCAAACACACTATTCAGGAACTTATAAATATCGAAAACGACCTTGTAATACGACTTGATAATGCCCGTTCTCCTTTGTGCAAAATTAAAACTGACGATAATCTTAAAGATTATTTAAAACTTCAGAATTTAACATTGGAATATGTTCCCAAAGAAGGTGAAAAGATTACTCTTCGCAGGGTTGCAAACATATCCGCGGGAGGTGTTTCTATTAATGTTACTTCAAAAATTCATCCCGACAATGTCCGGTTGGTTGAAGATATTGCATGTTATTTTAATGTGAAATGTTTGGGAATTGATGTAATGGCTGCTGATATTTCAAAATCGTGGAAAGAAGGTAACTTTGGAATTATCGAAATTAATGCAGGCCCCGGTGTTTTTATGCACCTTGCCCCTGCTTATGGCGGTTCCATTAATGTTCCTGAAAAAATAATGAAAAGTCATTTCCCAAAAGAAGGTTCAGGTAGAATACCTATTATTGCGTGCAACATGATTTCCGATTACTTGTTAAATATGTTAAATAACAGGTTACACGCTATTAAAAATGATATTTTTTTCGCTTATCTAAATCACGACGGTGTATTTTTTAATGGTCGCTATTTCTTTAAAAACGAAGAACACGACCAAAATGTAAAAATTATCCTTCGCAATCCAAAGGCTGATATAGCTTTGTTTACACATACAAAAAACGATATATATGATTTCGGAATATTACATCGTGGCGCTGATGTTATAATTCTTGACGAAGCTTCTGATGCAGAAGAAATAACCTTAAAAGAACAACTTTTAAACGGAGGTCTCATTTTTGAAATTAAAGAGAACCAAATTACAGTTACCGAAAACAACGAAGAAAAAGAAAAGATTTATTTCGAAAACCCCGAAGATAAAGACAATAAAATTATGTGGACTTTAGAAAGCCGTCTGCATAACTTGATTTACAAATACGAATAAGCCAATTGTGCTTGAAACTGAATAAATTTGAACATTATGAATAGCCACGACCTAAAGGTCGTGGTTAATAAAAAAGGGAAATTAGGGCTTTAGCCCAAAACACAAAATGTTTAAATTTATACCATTTTCAGTATATTCAATGTTATCTTTAACTCCAGCTTCTATTTATTAGATTTACCAAATCAATATTTTAAAAAAATCTTATGTTTTTAGGAATTTTATTTTTCATACTTCTTATATTTTTAATAGATATAATTACTCTTTACGAATTAAAGAGAATATTCAATTTATCTTCAAAACCTAAGCTAAAAAGAATAATAACTATTTCATTTTGGCTTTTCACAATTTTGTTTTGCCTTACGGCTTTAGTATTTATTTTAATTGAAAAAAATTCTACAAAACCTGACTTTATTGTTTACCGGAGTTTTTTTAATTTAGTTGGTATTTTCTTATTGATTTATTTTCCAAAACTTTTGTTTGTTATATTCGTTGATATAGAATTTATATTTAGGTGCTTAATATTTCTTGTAAAAAAAATTCTAAAACTCACATCTAAAAACAACGAAATCAGTCTTTGCGAGGAGAGCGGAGCAATCTGCCCGCTAACAGTATTTCAAAAGTTACCCGGTATAAAATTTCTTGGAATAATAGGCTTGGTATTATCTATTATATTTTCCTTTTTTATTTTAAAAGGGATTATTTTTGGAAAAACTGATTTTAAAACAGAACACGTAACTATCTATTTCAAAAATTTACCCGAAAGTTTTGATGGTTTTAAAATTGGTCAGTTGTCCGACATGCACTTGGGAAGTTTTTCAAATCCTTCTGATGTGCGTAAAGGAATTGATCAGCTTATGATCGAAAAGCCCGATATAATAGTATTTACAGGCGATCTTATAAATAATCTATCTGAGGAAGCAATAATTATGTTGCCTGAACTTAAAAGGATGCACGCTCCTTACGGGATGTACTCTATTTTAGGAAATCACGACGTTGGGGATTACCGTAGGTGGAAAACCATTGAAGAGAAAACTGCAGATTATAACAGTTTGATAAAAGTTCAAAAAGATGCAGGTTTTAATTTGCTTATTGATCAAAATTTTATAATAAAAAAAGATAACGACTCTATTGCAATTATCGGTATAAACAGTTGGGGTATTCCACCATTTAAACAATATGGAAATTTTAAAAAGGCATCTAAAGGTGTTGAAAATATCTCTTTTAAGATACTTTTATCTCATAATCCAACCCAGTGGGATGCAGAAGTACAAGGTAAAAACAATGCGGATATAACTCTTGCCGGTCATACACATGCCATGCAATTGGGTATCAATTTTTGTGGAATTTTTTGGAGTCCCGGCGCTTGGATTTATAAACACGACGCGGGCTTGTATAATTATGGCTCCCAGTATTTATATGTAAACAGAGGTTTTGGCTTCCTTGGATTCCCTGGAAGAATTGGAATGACTCCCGAAATTACAATTATTGAACTAAAGAAAACTCCTTAAACTCCAAGTACTTCAGGCACTCCAAACTCCAAGTACTTTTTAAGCCTGTGGTATTGGTCCTCCAAAATTCATTGGAAAAGCCGAAAACTCTTCTACTTTTATTTGACCATGAGCGCTTTCAAATTTCACAATAT
>JAAXXA010000391.1 GCA_013334735.1 Bacteroidota bacterium | reverse complement strand
AATATTTTGTTGAAAGTAATGCTGTTAATCTTATGAACGTGGCATTTATGATTAACTGTGATATGATTGGAAGACTAGACAGTTCTAAAAAAGAATTGACAATTTACTCGATTGGAAGTTCTCCCTTGTGGAATAAAATTATTTCAAAAACTGAAACCGGCGGAATTAAAATTATTAAAGAAAAAGATGTTGAAACCGGCTCCGATCAATATAATTTCTACTTAAAAAATATTCCCAATATTTTTTTCTTTACAGGATTACACGATGATTATCACAAGCCTACTGATGATATATGGAAAGTTAATTTTAAAGGAGAGGCAATGATAGTAAAATATATTGAGCGATTTTTTCATAAAATAAATTCAAGCAAAAAATTTCCTTTTTCAAGAGCAAATACTATCTGGTAACTGATTTAATACTAATTCAACTGCTTCCGAATGCGCTTTCGTAGATTGAAACATTAATTTTGTATAATTTCATAAAATTTGGATACATATATATATATAAACAAATAACTTTGCCATGTTTTAAATCCAATAATCTATATTGTTTCATTTATTAATTATTTTACATTATGAAAAAATTACTGTTCACATTATTTATTGCAGTTGTCATAAATTTTAAAGGCATAGCATTAATGCCCGATGAGGGAATGTGGCTACCTATGTTTATTGAACGCCTTAATTATGTTGATATGCAGAAAATGGGGCTTCACCTTACAGCCGAAGAACTATACAGTATTAATAACTCTAGCATGAAAGACGCTATTGTTTCTCTCGGCTTTTTTTGCACTGCAGAAGTAGTTTCTAACGAGGGTCTTTTATTTACAAATCACCACTGCGGTTATGATGCAATTCAATCGCATAGCACATTAGAGCATGATTATCTTACTGATGGTTTTTGGGCTATGTCAAAAAAAGAAGAGCTGTCAAACAAAGATTTAACCGCTTCTTTCTTAGTACGTATGGAAGACGTTACTTCTAAAGTTTTAGCCGGATTGAAAGATGATATGACTGAATCTGAAAGAAATGCTAAAATTGAAGAAATATCAGGCAAAATTGAAAAAGAAGCTTCTGAAAAAAAGAAATATGAAGCTAATGTAAAAAGCTTTTTCGATGGAAATGAGTTTTATCTTTTTGTTTACCAAACATACAAAGATGTAAGGCTTGTTGGCGCTCCTCCTTCGGCTATTGGTAAATTCGGCGGAGATACCGACAACTGGATGTGGCCGCGTCAAACAGGTGATTTTTCAATATTCAGAATTTATACTGCCCCCGATGGCTCACCTGCCGAATATAGCGAAAAAAACATCCCTCTTAAACCTAAATATTCTCTTCCTATTTCACTGAAAGGTGTTAAAAAAGATGATTTTGCTATGGTTTGGGGATATCCGGGGCAAACAGACAGGTTCCTTACATCTCAGGGTGTGAAGCTTGTAATTGATGAAACAAATCCTACTGTTGTTAATATCAGAGATAAAAAACTTTCTATTATTAAGGAATACATGGATGCCAGCCCATTGGTAAAAATTCAATACTCTTCCAAATATTATGAATCAAGCAACTATTGGAAATATTTTATTGGACAAACCAAGGGCTTAAAAAACTTAAATGTTTTTGAAAAGAAAAAATTACAGGAAGAAGCTTTTACAAAATGGGTAAACGAAGACACTAAAAGAAAAGAAAAATATGGAACAGCTTTGAGCTATATTGATAGTGGTTACAACGAATTAAGAACATACAACAAACCATTGAAATATATGGAAGAAGTGGGATTTCAGGGACCGGAAGCTATTGTATTCAGTATAGGCTCTTTTGGACTTTACGGCTCTTTGAAAAACCCAACAGGCAAAGAAGAAGTTATAAAAGCACAGGTGGAAGAATTTAAAGAAAAAGCAAAAGAGTTTTTCAAAAATTATAATAAAAGCTGTGATCAAAAACTTTTTGCAGAAATGATGAAGATGTATTATGAAAATACACCAAAAGATCAGCAACCATCTTTCTTTAAAGATTTTTTAGAAAAAAAGTATAAAGGCGATTTTAACAAATTTTCAGAAGCAGTTTACAGTAAATCTATTTTTGCCGACTCATCAAAACTATATGCATTTTTGGCAAAACCTTCATTTAAAGTCATTGATAAAGATTTTAGTTTTATTATAATAAACAGTATTATTAAAACTTATTATAAAAATTCAGCTGCAATAAATGAAATTCAGGATAAGATAAATAAAGGGAATCGCCTTTATGTAGCCGGATTAAAAGAAATGTATTCAAATAAAAAAATTGCTCCAAATGCTAATTCCACTATGCGTATGTCGTATGGGAAAGTTGACGATTATTTTCCTGCTGATGCCGTACATTATGATTATGCAACTACTTTGGATGGGATAATCCAGAAGGAAGATTCTACTGTTGAAGATTTTATAGTTCCCAAAAAACTGCATGCACTATGGAAAAAGAAAGATTATGGCAGATATGCTAATGCGGATGGCAATCTGAATATATGTTTTATTGCAAATCTTGATATTACAGGTGGTAACTCAGGAAGCCCCGTTATAAATGGCGACGGCCAGTTGATAGGTATAGCTTTCGATGGAAACTGGGAAGCTATGAGTGGCGATATTGCTTATGAACCGGATCTGCAAAGGACAATTTGCGTTGATATCAGGTATGTATTATTTGTTATTGACAAATATGCAGGAGCTACTAACCTTATTAATGAACTCACGATTGTAAAATAATTTTTTTGAGACAATCATTAATATTTATTTTTAGATTTACAAAATAATATTCAATGTCGTTTAGTTAGGTATATCCCTATTGTCATATCGAACGTAGAGAGATATCTAAAGCTCCGAAAATGGATTTCTCCCGTTGGTCGAAATGACAAGTAAAACTTTAACTTAACGGCGTTGAAATAATATTACAAATAAAACTCCTCAATAGTTGAATTCTATTGAGGAGTTTTTATTTTTTTCAAAGCTATATTGAACCATAAACAAATTTTCAATGATATTTTTTTATTTTACAAAATTTGTGTAGGTTTGTAAAAGATATTTATATATGCGAATCAAGGGTTGAAATTAAATATTCTAAGTGTTATATTATCAATCTCCATAAGCGTAGTCGCTTTCACGGTCACCCTGAGCGTAGTCGAAGGGTGAACTGGTGGTCATGGTTCGACTACGCTCACCATGACTGTGTTTTTGAGTATTTTATTGAAAAAATACTCAACCCTTGATTCGCATTTTATATAAAAATATACTTAAAAAAAATATTTATATATGCAAAAGCAATTATTAATGGGAGATGAAGCAATAGCGCAAGGCGCTATTGATGCCGGAATATCGGGAATTTATGCTTACCCGGGAACTCCTTCAACCGAAATTACCGAATATGTTCATGATTCCAAAGAAGCTAAAGATAAAAACATTAAAGCAAGTTGGGCTGCTAACGAGAAAACCGCTTATGAGGCGGCGCTTGGAATGTCGTATTCAGGAAAACGCACGATGGTTTGCATGAAGCACGTGGGGCTTAATGTTGCGGCAGATCCTTTTATAAATTCATCAATTACCGGCGCTAATGGAGGATTTATTGTTGTTGTAGCTGACGATCCATCTATGCACTCTTCGCAAAACGAGCAGGATTCACGCTTCTATGGTAAATTTGCTCTTATTCCAATACTGGAACCTACTAACCAACAAGAAGCCTACGATATGGTTCATTATGGA
>JAAXXA010000390.1 GCA_013334735.1 Bacteroidota bacterium | reverse complement strand
CGCAGGAGTAGTTGGTACTCATTCTCTTACTTTTACTCACACTTTAACAGCTAACGATGTTAACTTAATGGATAAAGTAACACAGGAAATAATTCACAATGGCGACACTTATACTTTTGAAGCAAGCCCTACTGATGATGTTAATCGTTTTGTAATTATATCAACTACCACTTCAATTAATGGTTTATCATCAAGCAAATTAAATGCATATTCGTATAATAAAACACTTTACGTGAAAGTGGAAAATCAATATGTCAATTCTATTGAAATATTTACATTGGACGGACGTAAATTACTTGAAACAACAAGTTTAACAAGTGATATATGCTCTCTTTCAGCCGGAGTTTATCTGGTAAAAGTAAAAACGGATAAAGATGTATTATGTAAAAAAATCGCAATTCAATAATTAAGAATTTAAAAAAAACAAGATATGAAATCAACATTAATAAAAACAGCATTTATAATTATATTTTTCTTTATTGGATTAACAGCTATTATGGCGCAGCCGGGAGGTCCCGGTGGAGGTCCCGGAGCCGGAGATGGTACAGTGGGTAGTGGTGTAGAAGTTCCCATAAATGGTGGAGCAATATTTATGCTGATTGCCGGACTTGTTTACGGTATAATAAAATTAAGAGGTAATAAAAACAAAACGTCATTGCAAGGAACGAAGCAACTTCAATAATAATCAGATTATTCACAAATTATTTTATTATTAATTGTGTTCATGAGTCGCTTCGCTAAGTTGCTTTGGGCGAAAAGCTCTCGCAATGACGGTTGTGCGTTTCTTTCGTCAGTTGACGTATCTGCCTTGTGGTAGTCAGGTTAACAATGAAGTTGAGGTTTTAAGTGGTAATATTAAACTAATCATACTGCTTGAGTTTAAAAGGTTTAATTCCAAAATAAACACTCTTGTCGATATAACAGGCAAGTGATTTTTTTTGTTTCTATAAATCCCGTTTGGGATGATATTATGATAAAAACTAATTATTAAGATAATCCAAAATCAAAATATAAAAATCAAATTTCAAACTAAAACTAAAATCACATGAAAACAAGAATTACTGCATTATTATTATTTGCATTTTTAATTGTTACTTTAGTAACTCATTCGCAAACCGTATATGTAAATAGTAGCTCAGGAAGTGACGCTACAGGTAACGGTTCTGCCGGTAATCCATATAAAACATTTCACAAAGGTTACCAAATGGTTGCTACAGGGCAAACACTTAATTTAACCGGAACATATACATGGACTGATGCTGATGAAACCGGCGATGCTGTTACTTCGGGTTATACAATTAATAAGAGTATAACTATTCAAGGACAGGGAGCAGGAACAACAATTGTTCAGGCTGCAACAACCCAAAATACCGCCGATCGTAGGGTATTTACTTTAGAGAATTATGCAATTACTATTAGCGGCATTACTGTAAGGTATGGCAAAATTTCTACATCATCGGGTAATTATGGCGCTGGTATAGGAATAGGTTATTTAACAAATAATATCCTTATAGAGAATTGTAATATTGAATACAATGATTATAGTTCTACTAATACTTCAACACAATGGGCTGGAGGTGGAGCTTTAGCCATTTACAATTCAAGCGCAACAGCTAATAACTTAACAATTGATAATTGTAACATACGCTATAATAATTGTAATACACAAGGCGCTGCAATTTATAGTTATTTTAGTACAGGGAACTGCAAAATAGTGTTAAAAAATTCTACTGTCAATAATAATAATTCAGCGGCTGCTGGATTGTTTTATGCATATTATGCTTCGTATGATATTATTAATACAACTCTTGCATACAATTCTGCAGCTTGGATATTTATGCAAGCATACAACGGTAATATTTCATTTACTAATGTTACTGTTGCATACAATAATTTATATTATAATTCTTCTATGGCAGTGTATCTTTATGGAGATGGAGCAAATACAAATTACTATATTAAAAATTGTGTTTTTGCCAAAAATATCCGTCCTAATAGCACTTATGGCGATTACAATAGATCTGGTGGTACACTTGGTAGTATTACTAATAATTTAGTTGAAATTACATCAGGTGAAGTTGAATTAGTAAATGGAGTTAACGGAAACATTGTTGGAAATCAAGCATGTTTGGGTTTAAATAGTAGTTTAAACATTAATGGATCTTCAGGAATTACTCCAACTTTAAATTTAGAATCAAATAGTGTTGCAATTAATTCCGGTACAAATGTCGCTAATGGTAGTATAAGCATCCCTTCTGTTGACCAAAGGGGTGTTTCGAGAGTTGGGGCAACTGATATGGGAGCTTACGAATTTACCGGAACACCTACTGCTCCTGAGCTTACTGTAAGTCCTTCAACACTTTCAGGCTTTTCTTACTATAATGGATCAGGACCAAGCACTTCACAATCTTTTACAATTTCCGGGCTTAATCTTATCGGCAATGTGGTAATAACACCAAACGCAAATTATGAAGTATCAACCGGAGGTGCTTATTTGTCAACAATAACATTGAACCATTCAGGGGGAACACTTACCCAAAATACTGTTTATGTTAGATTAAAAGCAGGACTTTCTACAAATACATACAACAATCTGACTTTGTCAATTACAAGCCCTTGTGTGTCAAAATCTATTAGTTGCTCAGGAGTTGTGATGGCAGTACCTGCTTCTACAAGAATATGGAGTGGTAATACAAGTACCAACTGGAATACTACTACAAATTGGAGCTCTAATACGGTGCCTATTTCTACCTGGCATGCTTTAATACCGGGTGGTAAAACTAATTATCCGATTGTTGGAAACTCAAAAGCTTCGCCGGCAGCTTGTAATAATTTAACAGTTGAAAATGGAGCTACCCTAACTATTGATGCAGACAAAGCTATTACTGTTAGTGGAAATATTCTTAATTCAGGACAATTACTTATAAAGTCTTCTGCAAGTGGAGACGGGTCATTATTAAATACAGGTACATATACAGGAACATCTAACGTGGAGCGTTATTTAGCCTCAGGTAAATGGCATTTGGTTTCTTCGCCCATAACAGCAGCTCAAACTTCTGTATTTACAGGTTTATATCTCCGTCCATATCTTGAAGCAACAGATGTTTTTGGTCCATATATTTATTCAACAACAATTCCTCTAAGTGTTGGTAAAGGCTATTCAATATGGGCAAATTCAAACTCAACACCATTGTTCTCAGGCACTCCGAATAACGGAACAGTAGGACCTCTTTCAATTGTTTATACTCTCAATGGTTACAATTTGGTTGGGAATCCATATCCTTCTGCAATAGACTGGGACGCTGCAGGTGGCTGGACAAAAACAAATCTTGCAGGAACAATATATGTTTGGGATCCTTCAGGTTCTGGTCAATATCTTACATATAACACTACTTCAGGAGGTACCGGTTCACGCTATATTGCAATGGGACAAGGATTTTTTGTTCAGGCAATTCCCGGTGGCGGTTCGTTAACAATGAATAATAATATAAGAGTTCATGACGCTGTTCCTTTTCTGAAAAGTGAAGAAACTTTAAGCGATCAAATAAACATTAAAGTTTCAAACAATGTGAATACATATACTGATGAAACAATAATTGCCCTAAACGATACTGCTTCGGATTCCTTTGATTATGATCTGGATGCAAATAAATTTGCCGGCGAAACTACCGCGCCGATGCTATATACAATGAAGTATGACAAAAATCTGGCAGTTTCTTGCTTGTCAAGCATTG
>JAAXXA010000389.1 GCA_013334735.1 Bacteroidota bacterium | reverse complement strand
TTCCAGAAGTACCCAGATCATGGTATTTCTTCATTATGGTAGAAGATACGGCTTTATCGTAAATTTCTTTATACAATTTTAAATAAGCTTTTTTATCAATCACAGGAATAGATTCTTTTCCTGATATAGCAATAGCTTTCAGCATTTTGCTGCCAAAAACAGCGCCTAGCCCCAATCGTCCGAAATGGCGGTATGTTTCAGTAACTACCGCGGCATAACTTACCATTTGTTCTCCGGCTTTCCCAATGCGCATAATTGTCCTTAAGCCCGGATGGTTTTCTTTTTCGCGTATTACATCGCCTACTACGAAACTGCTTTTCATTCCCCATAATGTAGTAGCATCTTTAAATTCCACTTTACCGCCACTAATTGAAATGTAAATAGGAAAATTACTTTTTCCTTTTATTACTATGGCGCCATAACCCGCCATTCTTAGCGCTACGGCGCTCCTTCCTCCTGCATGGCTTTCGCCTAAATCTCCAGTATGAGGCGATTTAAACATAGCAACCGTTTTTGAAGCAAAGGGAAAAACTCCTGTTAATGGTCCTGTTGCTAAAATTATAGGGTTTTCAGGTCCCAGTGGATCTGCACCAACAGGACATTCTTCGAGCAAAAGTTGTATTGCCAAACCAGTACCTCCAATATATTGAGAGATAATATCAGAGCGATCTTTAACTTCATAGCTTTTTTGCGAAAGGTCGATATATAAAACTTTTGATATGGTATCTTGGATCATACGTTTACTAATTAATCATTTCTAAAACTTTGTGCGGACAAAATTTTACACAGTATCCGCAATGTACACATATTACAGGTTTATTTTCTTCATGATTCCAGAATACGGCATCTATTATACAAGCTTGTACACAATTTTTACAACCTATACATTTTGTTTTATCTAACTTAACTCCTCCTTTTTCTTTAGGAACTAATGCTTTTGTCGGGCATACTCTTGTGCAAGGAGGGTCGGTGCACGAACGACAGGAAACTACTTTAAAACCATTGGAAATTCCTCCTGCCGATTTCACACCTATACATGATTCAGCTAAGCCGGCATTTCCACTTCTGCGCGAGCATGCAAACATACAACACTGGCATCCAACACAAAGGTTTGCATCACAAATGGATAATCTCATAAATTTAAAATTTAAAGGAGTGCAAAGGTATATAACTCTTACATAATAAGATAAATCATTTGTTAAAAAAAATCTATAAAAATATATGAAATAATATTTTGCGTTTTAAAATTCATTTCGTATTTTTGCGAAATATAAAAACATAATTTAGTAAATCATGGAAATAAAAGTTTTAGGTACAGGTTGCTCTAATTGCAAAACCTTAGAAAAATCGGTGTTCAATGCTTTAGCAGAATTGGATATTGATGCTAATGTTGAAAAAGTAGAAGATATTACTAAGATAATGACTTACGGAATAATGCGCACACCGGGGCTGGTTATTGATGGCAAAGTGGTACTATCAGGAAGCGTTCCATCAGTAAAGGATTTGAAGGAATTAATTATTAAACACCAAAGCATCTAAGTAATGCTTAAAAAAATAGAATATACAGAGCAACAAAAAAAACTTGCTTTATATGCTAAAGCTTTGGGGCATCCTGCCAGAATTTCAATATTGGAAAAATTAACTTTATCAAGTTGTTGTTATAGCGGCGACATTGCCGAAGAAATTCCAATTGCGCGCTCTACTCTGTCACAACATTTGAAAGAGCTGAAAATATCAGGGTTAATTCAGGGCGAAATAGAACCTCCTAAAATTAAGTATTGCATAAATCATAAAAACTGGAATACGGCAAAAAAACTTTTTGCTGAAATATTCAAATAAATGCATTCAAATAAATAATTATCAAATTTATGAAAAAAATAAATTTTTCAATAAACTCATCGCTTTTCATTTTATTTCTAATGTTTTCCATAGCTTGTAATACCAACACAAATATTAAAACAAAAGAAAATTCTGACAGCATTGCCGCTAAGAATGACAGTATAAAATCAATAACTAAAAGCGATACAATCTCCAAATCAGAATCAAAAACTGATTCTAAAATAGCTGTTACTAATTCTGAAAGATCAAAAGTGCTTATTTACAATTTTCACGTAACCAATCGTTGCCCTTCATGTATCGCTATAGAAAAAGCAACTACAAAAACCCTTAGCGCGTACTTTGCCACTGAAGTAAAACAAGGAAGAATTAAGCGGCAGGTATTAAATGTGGATAAAAAAGCCAATAAATTTATTTCAGAAAAATATGAAGCTTTTGGATCAGGACTATTCGTTACCCGCGTTTTTAAAGGGAAAGAAACAACTACCGACCTTACAGGAGATGGTTTTAAATTTGCTAAAAATAAAGAGGAAAAATTTATCGAAATATTAAAAAACAAAATTTCCGAATACTTAAAATAATAATTATGAAAAACTTAACTGTTGTTTTTTTAGGAATTTTATTTTCTTTTCAGGCTTTGGCGCAGGATACAATAATTTCTAATAATCCTCAAAATCTCAAACTAAAAGTGTTGTACTTTCATATTACTAATCGTTGCAATACTTGTAGAAGTATCGAAGCCAATGTCAGAAAGACAATTAACGATAATTTTAAAACCGAATTAGAAAGCGGAATTATCGAATTAGATATTATTAACTGTGAGTTGCCAGAAAATAAAACTATCAGCGAAAAATATCAGGCTTATGGCGCTACATTAGCTCTTACAAAAATTAACGACAGCAACGAAAAGATCGAAGATATTACAAATTTTGCTTTCGCGAAAATCCATGATGAAAATGTTTTTGTATCAGAATTGAAATCTAAAATCGAAACTTTATTAAAATAAACAAACATGAAAAAAACTATCTTTTTGCTATTCACAGCATTGTTTTCAACCATTTTACTTTGGGCACAACCCAGTAAAGGTAAATATATCGAAGTTCTATATTTCAAAGCTAATCTGGCTTGCTGTAAAGCAAAAGCCTGCAATGCCATAGAAGCTGATATTCAAAGTTTCGTTGCTAAAAATTTCCCGAAAGGAAACGTAACTTTTACTGAAATCAAGCTTATCGAAGAATCAAATAAAGCAATTATTGAAAAATACGATGCGCAATCACAGACAGTAATTCTAGTAAAACACAATAAGAAAAAAGATGTAAGCATTAATGTTTCAGACCTAGTAAAAAAATATATGCAGGATAAAAACAAGGAGGATTTAGAAAAAACTTTTGTTCTTAAAATAAATGAATTTCTAAAATAATTTTTATGGATTTTTTACAAAATCTTTTAGATAATACTTCAGCGCCCATTTTATATGCTTTTATTCTGGGGTTAATGACTGCAATTAGCCCCTGCCCGCTTGCTACAAATATTACAGCAATTGGATATATAAGCAAGGATATTGAAAATAAAAAAAAGATTTTTATTAATGGATTGCTTTACACACTGGGAAGAGCTGTAAGTTATACTGTATTAGGAGTTATTTTATATTTTGGAGCAAGTAAATTTCAAGTGGCAAAATTTTTTCAATTATATGGAGAAAGAATTTTAGGCCCTCTTCTTGTAATTATCGGTATCATTATGCTTGATATGATAAAAATAAAATTTCCCGGATTCAATAAAGTGTCCGAAAATTTAGAAAGAAATAGCAGGTCGGGAAGCGGATGGAGCGCGTTATTATTAGGGATTGTTTTTGCTCTAGCATTTTGCCCTTATAGCGGAGTATTGTATTTCGGTATGCTGATACCCA
>JAAXXA010000388.1 GCA_013334735.1 Bacteroidota bacterium | reverse complement strand
AGTGGCTCATCGAGCACGGTTATAAAGTTGATGCCTCCTTTGTAGAAGGATGGTGGAAAGATACAGGCAAGCCTGAGGATATCTTGGAGGCCAACCGACTGATCCTTGATGATCTTAAGACAAAAAATGAGGGACAGGTTCATTTGCGTTCCGGTTGGCTTTTCTGGTGCTATATTGAAACATCTTCAAAAGAAAAATATATTCCCACACAAAAATTTTATGATACACTAAATTGCGAATTAATAGCCCGTATCAAGGATTTTTATGATGATGGTGATGATAAGTTGATTTATAAAAAGCTTGTTTTATAATAAAAAAAACATTTATAATTTCCCGAGATATTGTAACAAAAATCCTGCTTCTTTCCTTATTTCAAGTAATTCTTCGGGATCGTTTTTATAATCTTTATATGAAGGAACTAAGTTGTATGCTTTTGTAAAAAAATTATCTATCAATTCTGCATTTTTTTTATCACCTTTTTTTTCAAAACTTTTCTTCAATAATTTCAACTGATAAAAACATTCATAATCTTCAATACCATCGCGAATGTTAATCAACCTGATTGAAGGACAAAATTTCATGTTTTTCCCGGGATAAATCAATTGCCCGTCTCCGTTAAAAAAGCGTTGCCCCACCTGCACTCTGTAACTATGCCCTATCCATGGAATATCTGGCCATCTGACTCCTTTTTTTATTTGATCGATATATGGGTTATCTTTATTAGTTAATTCAGAAAAATTGTCATTAAAAAACCATCTGTTTAACATATAGTATAAAAATCCGTCAATATTATATTTACTGCATTGCCAAAAAATTATTCTCGGATCTATTGCCGGATATTCAATAAAAAAATTAGGATAAGGACTTTTATTTTGTGCACAGCACACATACCACCATAATTTTTCTTTTGGATTAAATGTCTTCGTATTATTATTAATACTAGATGTTGCAGGAACCCAAATATCAACACTCCCAGCTAATTCTTTATTAGGGATCACGGTGCACATAAAAGGAATATCTTTAAGAGTACCACGGATCTGATTAGTCATTGTTTTCAAATTTGCATAACCATTCTCTCCTACTTCATCAAAACCATAGATATATGCATAATTCAAAAGATTGTTCTTTTTTAAAATTTTTATTTTTTCATCAAGCGTATTTTTTAGCTTATTTATTTTTAAAATGCTATCATCTGGAATATAGCTTAAATAGCCCAAATTAAAATAATTTGCGCCATGATCTATGCACCACTGCCAGTCGTTTATCGGAGGAAAGGTATTATTAAAATTATTGTATAATGATGTAGGATTTAAGCGGTATTTAAGAATATTTTCGTAATAATCTTTCTGAACTTTTTCAGGAATTTTTTTAATTTTATAATAATGCTTAAAAAACCCTACATCAAAAGAAAACGCAGTTTTAAGGTGCATAGTTTGTGGTAGTGTATAATCAAATATTTTTAAATTAATATTGGTTTCGTGTACTTCAGATTTATCAGATGTTTTACTGATTATTTCAGCTTTTATTGTATAATTACCAGCTTTAACAGAAGGAGGTACAAAGTAATTAAACCAAACCGATTTTGTTTCACCCTGTTTTATTTTTGAAAAAGCAGTTGCGATTTTAAAGCTGATAGTTTGTTGATATGTTGTATCTATATCAATTGGTATTAAAGGGTCTGCGTACCAGCCTTCATCTTTATTACGATAATAACTTTCATTACAAAAAGCATATTCACCAATAAAACATTCTATATATTTTGCAGGAAAAGGAAAACCGCTTATTATTATTTCAATGTTATCTGCAATGTTATTGGTAAAAGGAACAATTATAATTTGTGTGGAACCCCACTCCCCTTTGAATAAATAATCTTCAATTTTCTTTACAGGTTCAGGTAAGTTTCCGCAGTTCTTATCTAATTTGAAAATTGAATGAACAGGAGTAATCCCGAATGTAGGCATTTCTATATTTTGTTCTTTTTCAGTTTCGGATAATAATTTGATATAATTCTTATAGAAATTTTGCACATTCCTGTTATTAATTACATTATTGTATTTTGAAAAAAGATTATTAAATTTATTGTTAATTTGCTTAAAAATATTTTCATTTCCGGAACCAAATATTTCTTGCATAAAATTATCAAAGCCCTTGTTCTTACTGAACAAATCATTGCTGAAAATATATTTACTTAATATTACAGATTTATCTGCTAGCGATAATTTATTAAGTGTAATTTCATTTTTTTTAATTAAAATTTCACTCCTGTCCCTTAAGACAAAGAAAAGAAAGAGAATAAATATTCCTGCTGTAATAATAAATATTTTCGGAGATATAGTTTTACCGAATTTAAAATCCATAATAAATAAATGTATTGTTATTATTAAAAATAATACCTATTATCAGTAGGATTAATGTAATAATTAGTTTCCCGTAAGTAGGAATAAAACCAACAGATAAATCGGAAACGTTTTTCATTTTTGTTACAACATACAAACCCAGAATTAAAAATAAAACGATAATAAAATTTGCTCCTATCGCCCATAGAATATAATATTCGTTGTAAAAAATAAATATACTTTTAATGTTTGCCATGCCTTTGATAATAATAAAAGCATCTGTAATATTACCTGCTCTGAAAAATAGCCAACAGATATTAAGAAATACAAATGTTAAAAGCCATGCTAAAATATCAGGAATTTTAATTTTTAGCTTTTCGAATACTAAAAAGCATACGAGCGCAGAAGCATTTAATAATCCCCATACAACAATAGCTATAGAAAGTTTATGCCAGAAAGACATAATTAAAAAAGCAAGAAAAATACCTATAGCCATTCGATACCATGTTTTTTTCTTTTTAGTAATGGGTTCATAAATGTTATTCATAAAAAAACCTGTAAATGTTGTATGCCATCGCACCCAATAGTCTTTAATGTTAACTGCTTTAAAAGGATAATTAAAATTACTTAAAAGTTTTATATTGAAAAATAATCCTATACCCACAGCCATATCTGTATATCCGCTGATATCAAAAAAAATACCCAACGTATTACTGATTGCAACAATCCATGCCTGAACAAAATTTAACGAAACGCTGCCAAACCCATTAGAGGCAATATGCATAAAAGTATCTGCAAATATTACTTTCTTAAACAGACCTATTGAAAAGACATATAATCCCAATGACACATTATAGTAATTAATCCTAAAATCGGAAATTTTAAAATGTGAAATAAAATCATTGAATTTCATAATTGGACCGGCAATTAACTTTGGAAAAAAAACAGAAAACACTAAGTAATCAACAATATTAACATTATTAATCCTTTTCTTGTAACACTCCGATAAATACGAAATTTGCTGTAAAGTTATTAACCCAAGACCAACAGGAACAATCCATTGATTAGCATCATGATAGGTTGCAAAAAGTATATTATATGTAACTGTAAGCAGAATTTTATATTTGATAAATATCCAAAACAAAATATTGATAATTATACCGCCAGCAAAGTAAAATACCGATGTTGGCTTTTCTTTTTTTAATATGAGGTTACCTATAAAATAATTAATAATAAAAGAAGCTGATATATAAAATAATCCAGTTATACTGAAAAAATAACAGTAAAAAATTGGGCAGCGTTTTGTATGACCTGCCGTTTTCAGTCCAGGTATGCCTCAGACCGGTTGTTACAGGGTTGTCTAGCCAGGTCTCCACGGTAGGGGTCCACCGAACCGGACCCCTGATTAATCCGG
>JAAXXA010000387.1 GCA_013334735.1 Bacteroidota bacterium | reverse complement strand
AGTGCCGCGCGGATGCCGTTTACGTTGTATGTTAATATTTTCATGTGAATTTTTCTTTGGAGCTAAATTATAAATATATTTTTATTAAATAAAAATTTCATAAAAAAGATACATCCTATTAAATATTTCATATATTTGTTAAATATTTCACAATATATGATGAACGAGTTTAATATCATCACTAAGTCCTTTAAATTTGCAACCAACGGCTGCAAGCCTTGCTACTGTACACACACGCACACCACTTTATTATAAATATAAATTTGAGATACCACGTCGATACCGTTCCGGCTGATTAAGCCGCTGCAAAAGACTCCTTTTAAATTTGCTGCGGCAGTTACTCATTTAAAAGCTTAACACTTAACTTTTAAATTTATAAAGGAAGCTTTACAAAAATAAAAAGGTATTAATTTAAAAAATTAAGCATGAAAACAACAATTTTAAATATTACAATAGCATTAATTATTTTTTCAATTAATATAACGCAGGTACGAGCCCAAACCTACGGAAGTGGCGCACAAAATAATACAGGCGCAGTATGCACGGCTGCGGGAACCGGTGGCGATTGTACTGATACTTATATCGGGCGGGCAGCAGGGGCTTCAAATACAGGAGCTTATAATTCGTTTTTTGGGGATCATGCGGGGTTTAGTAACACTAGTGGTGCAAACAATACTGCTTCAGGGTTCAGATCGCTTTATACCAACACTACAGGATTCGAGAATACAGCTACTGGGTTTTACTCTCTTTATTCCAACACCACAGGTTACGATAATGCCGCATTTGGAAATTATGCCCTTAATTACAATACCACAGGAGCCAATAATAGCGCAATGGGATATTCTGCGCTTTTTAACAACACCACAGGAAGCGATAATACCGCTACCGGATTTCAATCACTTTTTACCAACACTACAGGATCTTATAGTACCGCTTATGGGTATCAATCGCTTTATTCCAACACTACAGGACTCTACAATACCGCCAATGGATATCAGGCTCTTTATTCTAATACAGGCGGATCCGATAATGTGGCTATTGGATTGACAGCTCTTTATTCAAACATTACAGGAGGGGTTAATACCGCCTGTGGAAATTATGCTCTTTATTCAAACACCATTGGATTCTATAATACAGCTATAGGATTAGGTGCACTTTCTTATAACACCGAAGGAAGTAATAGTACAGCCACCGGATATAATGCGCTTTATTCAAACACCGAAGGGGTAGCGAATACAGCAACTGGAGGTTCTGCACTTCAAGCCAACACTAAAGGAGGCTACAATACTGCACACGGTTTTTTTTCATTAAAACTCAACACCACAGGAACTGGCAATACCGCTAATGGGCTTCAAGCACTTTTTACCAATACCACTGGAAGCTATAATACTGCTTTAGGTTATGCTGCTGATGTTAGTTACGACACTTTAACCGGCGCTACTGCTATTGGGTACAATGCTACTACTAATGCTAATGATAAAATTTGTATTGGAACTTCTTCAAACTTAAATAATACCGGAGGTTTTGGAGCTTGGCAACAAGGGTCTGATGGGAGATTTAAGGACAATATTATCGAAGATGTACCAGGGTTAGCTTTTATAACAAAATTACGTCCTATAACTTTTACTTTAAAAGCACAGCAATTAGATGAATTTTTAGGCATTAAACAGCGCATGGATACGATTAAAGATGAAGCAGCTAATAGCAGATACTATCAACGATTGAATGAAGTATCGTTTATTAAACAAACTGGTTTTATTGCACAGGAAGTGAACAAACCGCCAATGAAATAGGTTATAATTTTGATGGCGTTCATAAGCCTGTAAACGATAAAGATAATTACACTGTCGGTTATGCAACTTTTGTAGTTCCTTTGGTAAAAGCTATACAGGAGTTGAATGTTGATAATATTAAACAGCAAAAAACTATTGATAGCTTAGTACTATACCAGAAAACTACTGATAGCTTGCTGGCAATAGTTTTAAATTGCTGTACACAAGGTGCAACACATCGTATAAATAACACTAATGGTGATCAAAACACAAAAGAAAAGACTTTACAAATTCAACTTGCAAACAATATGGTGTTATATCAAAATGAACCCAATCCTTTTGGAGAAAGTACAGTAATACGATATTTTATCCCTGAAAACATCACAAGCAATGTATTTATTGTTTTCAATGATATGTTTGGCAATGAAATTAAAAAAGTCGAAATCACTACTAAAGGTTTTGGAAATATAAATGCGAATTCCGAAAATCTTGCTTCTGGTATATACTCCTATTCATTAATTGTGAATGGAAATGTGATTGATACGAAAAAGATGATACGCAATTAAATTTGATTTCTATACTCGTTCTTAACAGGTTTGCGTTAGCAAAGATGATTAGAACGAGTTATGCCGATAGGAACAAGATAAAAAATTTTGCAAACCTGTTCCGTATCGGTATATTATAGAAGCCCTTCATCTCTTTATACGAAGGTCTTCTATTTTATTTAAAAGTATTACATTCGTGAAATATAATTAATTTAAAAATATTAAAATGAAAAAACTTATATTTATTGCTTTATTTGCATTTGCCATAACTGCAAGGGCACAAATAACAATGGAACACGATTATGATAGCGCATCTACTATTTATCACGGTTCTCCGCGTGTGGCCGACCAGTTAATGATAATAAACTTTGAAGTATCGGGAGAACGGTATGTAAATATAAACAGAGAGGGAAAATATATAAGCATATACGATATGAATCATTCTTTAGTAAAAAAAATAAACTGTTCAAGTTTTCCTTTGCAATATGGTACTTATATGGGGGAAGTATTATATTTATCTGATCAATTATTTAATATGGATTCAAAAATTGAATTCTTATATTGTTTTACAGATCAAACCACGAATCCTAATACGTATTATACAGGGATATACAATGAAGATGGGGAGATGTTATTTTCAGAAAGTGCTTATGCCATGATTAACATTAATGTTCTTCAGCAGCAATACCCAATTTACAATACAAGAGAGGGTGCAAAAATAATTTTAAGTTACCCTAATGGTCATGCAAAAGTATTCAGCTTGCCAGGAAGATTAAATACAGCTATTGCCGAAGCCAATAATAATTTAATAGCAACACAAACGCAAAGCAGCATGGTTTCTAATGCTTATCCTAACCCTGCGCAAAGCGCCACCCGTATAGATTATACATTTCCAAATGGCGTTAACGAGGGAGAGATTGTTTTTTATAATTTGCAGGGTAATGAGGTAAAGCGTTTTAAAGTGGATAGAACATTTGATAGTTTGCTAATCTCTACTTCGGATTTAGCGGCGGGAACGTATTATTATCAGTTGCAAACGGCAGTGCAGAGCAGCGAAGGGAAAAAGATGGTGGTGATTAAGTGAAAAGTAAAAAACTAAAAGTGAAAGTGAAAAGCAAAAAGTGAAAATTGCACTTCGACAGGCTCGGTGTGAAAAAAGTGGAAAGGAAAAACATGTTATAGTCTTTGGAGGCAATGTGGGCTGAGACATAACAGGTTTAAGAGAGAGGGAAGATTGTTGTAAAAAGGAACTCATTATAAAACAAAAAAACTTAATTAATGCATAATTTGTGTCAACCATGAATAAGCGCTTTCATGCTTTTTATCGTAATGGATTTTTATTACTTTTGCAAAGTATAAAAATATTATGGCAAAAAAATCTAAAATAAAAAAACTTATCGAGGCGGATGAACGCGAGAAACGCAAGGATGATGGCTAGTACGAT
>JAAXXA010000015.1:13240-15427 GCA_013334735.1 Bacteroidota bacterium | reverse complement strand
AGTTTATGGAAGAAGATTTTTGAATGCACAATTTAATGTCGGTATAGTTTGAATTAATATTTATGAAACTAAAATCGTTAGAAATTTCAGTGAGGTTTATTTCGCCATATAACGATTTTAAAAAAAAACTTTTCTTAAGGTAATATATATTTATGTGAGAAAAATCTGTTTGCCCTGTAACAGTTTCAACCGTATCAATATAATATTTACCGCGTTTTGAATCAATATTTATATCGCCCACTTTAGCAATGCTTATCTTAGCAGATTTGTCTTCAATAGTAAGTTTTTCCGCATTTTTGATTTCGAAATCAGAATAACCGATATTGAGTTTCCCTTTAGTAATTGTGTGCACTACTCCATTTCCAAAAGACAGATCAATTTTTGTATCACCACCTGTAAGATCATTTGCTTTGAAGTCGCCGTTTGAAAGGATAAACTGAACATTTCCCGAATGATTTGTGGTGTATATATTTCCATATTTATTTTCTATTTTCAATGAAGATGTTTTTGGAACATTCATTATATAGTTTATTTCAACATTTTTGCCGATATTCAGTAAATTGTTCGCATAATCAGTAATATCTGATATTACTGTATTTTTGCCATCGCGGAAAACTGTTTTTACAACAAGATAATAGGGTGTGTTTGTAAATTCAACATCTATTGCTTTAAGAATTTTATCTGCATCGGCTTCTTTTTTATCGGCAACTTTTATATCAATACTGAAGATTGCAGAATCTTTATCCCATGGTACAATATGGATGTCGCCATATTTATTACAAAGATGTATATTACAATCTTTATTCACGACATAGGATTTTGAAACATTTTTTTGCTTTTCGAAAACCTGCGAATTACCTTTAAATGGCAATATCAGCAGAAACATAATTATCGGAATAATATTAAAACTATATTTCATAACGCGGTTTTTTTGTTTCGTTTGATTCTTTTCCTTGTAGTTGTTGTAATATGTTCTCAAGTATTTCCATTCTTATACGGTAGTTCTGGATCATAGCTTCAACAACTTCTTTGTTATCTATATTATCTTTAAGGTCTCTTCGTAAACTACTATAGATGCTGTCAAGCTGATTGAACTCAATTTTAATCCGTGTTTTTATATTTGGATCGAATGCAGCATACTTATAAATCTCATTTTCTTTTTCGTTTATCTGTTTAGTATAGTATGCCCTTACTTCGGTAAGTTCATAATTGTCGGTATTTACATCGTTTTTTACATAAACAGTATTGTATGTTTTTTTTGTATCAACAGAAGCAATAGATACAATTTGTTCCATTTTTTGTTTATGATTATCGTTAACTTTTCTTTTTATAAAAATGGTTTCTTTGTGTTTATAAACTATATTTGCAGGCTTTTTTATGTCTTGTTGGATAAAGTCATGGAAAAAATAAGATGCAATAAAAATTACAATAACTGCTGCAGCTTTCCATATAAATCCCTGTAAGTTAATTTTTCTTACCTTAGGTTTGTAAATATTACCAGCTATTTTGTCCCACAACTCGTTGCCGGGTTCTTCATCATCAAACAGTATCCTGTTCTCCGATACATATTTTTCGAGTTTATCTTTCATAAGACATTGTGGTTAAAATTTCCTTCACTTTAAGTCGTGCCCTCATATATTGTGATTTAGACGTTGACTCTGTAATATTTAATATTTGTGCTATTTCCACATGATCGTACCCTTCAAGAAGATATAAGGAAAATATTACCCTGTTTCCAGCAGGTAATTGTTCCATAGCTTTTTTTACTTTTTGAACGCTCATTGATAATTCATATTCCGATGGTCTTTTATCGTTTTCTTCAGGTATATCAACCACTTCGATATCATCCAGATATTCGAGTTCTGCTTTTTTCTTTTTCAGTTCATTGATACATTTATTTACTACAATTTGCTTTAACCATGAACCAAAGGTTGAATCAAAACGAAAACTTTCAAGTCGTTGAAATACATCTGTAAAAACTTCCTGCAGCATATCTTCGGCTTCACTGCGGTTATTAAGCATTCGCCGGCAAATATTGAACATACTTTTAGCATAAAGCTTATACAGCTTATAATATGCTTCGCGGTTACCTCTCCGGCACTGTTCAATAAGCTCCCTGTGAATATCAATCTGAACTGCAGCCAAACGCTATAATTTTCGTTTTTTAAAATAAAAGACAATGTAAAA
>JAAXXA010000015.1:0-13230 GCA_013334735.1 Bacteroidota bacterium | reverse complement strand
TGGTATAGTATCACCAGATATTTAATGATCTTCCGGTTTCTAAATAATTGGTGCCGTCAAATATAAATTTAATAATATTAATTTTATTGGGAGAGGTCGCTATTGCTGGCTCTGAGCTGTCAACCCATTTTATATTTGCTGGCCAAGTTACAACTCTGCCCCCTGTGCCATCTTGCTTTATTATGAGGCTATATGCTCCGCCACTCTTACCGTTGGCAAATGTGAAAGAACGACAGGCGGTTAAAGTAACTTCCTGCACATTGCTATTGTTCCAGTTAACTGTTGTGAAATTTGAACAAGAAGTAGTAAATGTTACTTCATTTCCATAGCTTATCCCAACTGAGTTAATTGCATATGCCCTCACATAATAATTGATACCACCGGTTAAACCGGTCATTGAAGAAGTAAATGCCCCGGTAGTTCCCGAAGAAATCGCTTTACTGTTAGCTGTGGTGGGAGCAGTTGAAGTATTCCAGCATACACCACGCTCGGTTATTGAGGAGCTGCCTTCGCTTGTTACAGTTCCGTTTCCGGTAGCAGTTGTTGAAGCAATATTACTCACGGCTTGCGTTGTAACGGAGGGAGGGGTTGGAATTGTATATGTAACGGATAGGTAGGGAGCGTTTGCACTATTATAAGTATCCCAGTATGGTACATAATGCCTGGTATTATCAGGAGCTGAATTATCTAAATCGTTAGATTGTCTGAAACCTAATTTTGTCAATCCCGTTTTAGAAATCCAACTAATACCTGTTGCATTCAAATTCATAGAATACCATGCGCCTGGCGCTGTAACGCTTAATCTGGCATTAGTTCCTTCAGTAGCGGAATTCAGACTTCCGCAGTTGACATAATCTCCTGCCGCAACTGTAGTAGTAGAAGTAATTGAATGATTAACCATTCCGATTGGATTTGGAGTTCCGTCATACGCGCTTGGATAGATATTGAAAGAGGCGGCAGATATTATTGCTGAAGATGTTAAACCTGATGTGTTCGGAGTGAAAAATTGTCTTGTAATAGAATAAACATTTGTTGACCAATACCATTTTTCTGTACCGGCCATAAAAGCTGTAGTTGTAACGTCTCCGGTTGAAGCATTGCGAACAGTACTCCAATCAGTAGAAGTATAATTATTAACAAATCCATATACGGGTCCTGAATAAAATCTTGCAGTTAAACCGCCCGGATTATAATATAAATTAGATATTTCAGTTGCGGATAAAGCTTTACTAAAAAATGCAACATCATCAATTACTCCGGACAACGGGTTGTAAGGACCAGCCAAACCTAAATATTGTGATCCAATATTTGTCCCGGGCGTTGGATTAAGACTATAATCTCCGGGGTATGTCCAGGCTTGAGTAGCTTCAGATACTCCATTAACAAATATTTCATGCTGTGAACCATTATTAGTTCCTGTTACCATATACCATGTATCTAATGCTAATGAAGTAGTGCTAGTGGCAAATTGCATCCCATACCCGGGGTTATTAGGAAACATACCGAATTTAACTTTGTTGTCGGCAGTTACTTCTAAAGTAATTACAATTCTTTTGCTGCCATCATAACCTTCAAACAGCGCAACCACACCGGCAGTATTTAATGTTGATAATTTTATCCATGCATTTATTGTTACCGCAGTTTTTGCTTGTGTTGCAGTTAAAGGGCTACTACCATTATTATATAAACCTTTATTAGTGTTATTAGAACCGAAATCGGCTCCATTATTAAATTTAGCGGCATTAAAAGCGACACTATTCAAATTAGTTAAATTTATACTTCCTTTCTGGTCATTAAGATTTTCAAGACGATAATAAGCCTTTAAGGCCGCATCGTTAAATAAGGATGTTGAATAAAGTTCAGGAGTAGATGCAGGGGTAGCTCTTATTCCGATAGTAGCCGATTCTGTTGACCATGACCCCCAACCTGAAGAGCCATAAAATCGTATCCGCCAGATGTAATTTGTTCCGGTTGACAGCAAGGTTGAACCAGCGTAGAAAATATCCGGACAGCGGGCAGAATTAGCTGTTGAAGTAATACTAACTCCTCCGCTTCCGGAATCCCAAAAAGGAGATGCAAAGCTAGCATCGGTTGAAAGAGAAAGTTGAATTTGGTACATGCTTACTGCCTCTCCGTTATTGTTGATTGCGGAGAAGAAAGGAGTGGAGTAGGCGAAATTAGTAGGATTGGCGGAACCTGATTGTGCGCTCGGGTATCCGACGTAAAGTGTAGTAGGTACCCCTGCAATTGCCTGATGAAAAATTCCCGATAATACGATAAATAATCCGGCAAATATTGAGTAACTAGTTTTTTTCATAAGAGATCTGGTTTTAATTTGGTTATTTTTTATTTTCAAAATTATAAATTTAAAAAACAATTAATTGAAACAATACTTAATATTGTTCGATTGCATAAGCTAAATAATTTGTTCCGTCATATACAAATTTCACAAGGTAAATGGTACTTGCAGCTGTAATGAATGTTGAAGTTGCTCCGACTGGCCACCTCATAAAAGAAGGCCATATAATCGTCCATCCGCCTGTATCATCTTGCTTTATAATGAGGCTATAAACTCCGCCACTCTTACCATTTACAAATGTTAAAGAACGATCGGCAGATAAAATAATTTCCTGCACATTGCTGTTATTCCAGTCCACTATGGCTGGAGTAGGAGTGGTAGAAGTAAATGTTACCTCATTTCCATAGCTTGTTCCAACAAAGTTAATTGCATAAGCCCTAACATAATAAAGAGTACTCATAACTAAACCTGTCATGGAAGAAGTAAATGTTCCTGTGGTTCCTGTGGAAATCGCTTTACTGTTAGCAGTGGTTGGAGTTGTTAATGTATTCCAACAGACACCTCGTTCGGTAATTGTTGCATTACCATCACTTGTTACAGTTCCATTCCCTGTTGCGGTTGCAATTGCAATATTACTGACTGCCTGTGTGGTAAGGGTAGGAGCGGTGCAAGCGATTGTATAAGTTACTTCCAAATAAGGGTCAGAAGTGGTATTGGCGTATTCGGAAGTCCGAAACCCACCTATTTCATAACTATCAGCAAGAGGATAGCTAATATCAAGAATATCGTGCCCACCTCTCAATCCAAACATTGTGTAAGGGTCTCCTGCTGTTTTTTTAATCCAAGTCAGACCAGTGGCATTAAGAGGATAACTCATATAACCAGGGGTGTCAAGCATGGGCGTGATGTCTAATCTTGTATCTGAACCTTCTGAAGGATTATCGGTTGCGCCACAATTATTATAATCATCAAGCGTCAATAATGTTGCATTTGGTTGGTTTGTTTGAACAAGTCCAACCCAACAATTTTCATCATTAAGGCGGTCATAAGAATAATGGTCGTGAGTAAACTCAAAATATACAGATAATGTAGCTGCTGAAATACTTGCCGCATCTGGCAATCCTGCGGTATTGATTGGGACAAAAGCTCTACCTATGGTATGGTCACCATTTCCTGCGTGTCCTACCTGTGTTTGTGCTGTAGTCCCTGTATAGCTAGCGCCGTCATTTCCAGTTGTGGCGTCATGAGCAACGTCCCAAGTGTCAGCAGTTCTATAATGAACACTTCCATCTCCTGCCCCGGAATAAAATCTGGCAGTTAAAGCACCGGTATACATTCCGATCGTAGCCGATTCGGTAGACCATGGACCCCAAGTCCATGTTGAACCGTAGAATTGTATCCTCCAGATATAGTTTGTTCCGGGTTGCAACAGTGTTGAGCTACTGTAGAAAATATCCGGACAGCGAGTTGCGTTGGCGGTTGAGGTCATGCTTACACCTCCACTTCCTGAATCCCAAATAGGGGATGCGAAGCTTGCATCTGAAGAGAGAGTGAGCTGAATCCTATACATGGTAACCGCCTCACCATTATTATTGATAGCGGAGAAGAAAGGAGCGGAGTAGGTAAAGTTAGTGGGGTTTATGAAACCAAGGGGAACTCCCCATTCTTCAAACATGGCATCCATGTTTGTGTTATCAGACCATGTCGTCCCGCTATTTGAAGAATTAAGGTATGTCCCACCGGTATAAGCACCGGTTAAGGCAAGTTTCCAGTAAACATAATTACTACCATCACCTGCAACAGCCTTGAGAACTATAGCATATTTAGTGTTGGCTGATAGATTATAAGTGGCTAAGCTTATTTCATACCAATCTCCTGCTGAGGCAGTCGTAAAAGAATTAGCGTCAATAGTTCCGGTTGTTAAATCTGAGCCGGTAGGTTTTCCATTACCGTCAGTATTTTTTAGTAACACTGTTAGAGTTCCCGGACTACCTGTTTTATACGCTTTGATTTTAACACTTGTGATTTGGTGGCTGACCGCAGGTGTGAAACTCTGGGATCTCCATTCTGTACCGTAAACTCCAGCATCACCGTTATTATTAATAATATAATATTCATATTTTCCACTTTGGGCGCTCGGGTAGCCGATATACAGAGTGGTGGGGGGATCTCCAGCAATTGCTTGGTTTAAAATTCCTGATAATCCAACAAGCAGTCCGCCAATAGCGAAGAAAATAATTTTTTTCGTTGTTTTAGTTTTAATTTGGTTATTTATTATTTCCATAATGATAACATTTTAAAACATTTAATAATTTTTTTGTTCTTTATTAATGTTACTTAATATCAAGCATTAAACTGCTTATCAGATAATTGGTTCCGTCATATACAAATTTTACAAGGTCAATGGCACCTGCAGAAGTAGTAAATGCCGGCTCTGTGCCTCCTGCCCACTTCACATCTTCAGGCCAGATAACAGTCCTGCCACCAGTACCATCCTGCTTTATGATGAGTGTATAAAAACCGCCACTCTTGCCATTTGTAAATGTAAAGGAACGATTTGCAGATAAAGTAATCTCCTGCACATTGCTTTTGTTCCAGTCTACATTGGCGGGGGTAGTAACAGTAACTAGTCTGCAACTGCTTGCCCATGTTGCTGTGCCGCAGGTAGGCGAACCGCCGGGAGTTACAAAGCACGCATAGCTTGTAGAAGCGGTTATACCACTTGCAGGAGAGTAGGTTGCTGTATTCGCACCGTTTGATGAACCTAACGTAGTCCAAGCTCCGATGGTTGATCCGCTTGGACATGAAACTATACCGTTTTGCGAATACCATTGGTAGCTAAATGAACCCGAGCCGGTTGCCCCTGTAACACCCATACTGCTTGGTGTAGCGCCGCTGCTTACTGTTTGGTTGCCGCTGCCTACAGCGCCATAACTTATTGTAGTTGTCGCCTGATTTTTCGGATTGTCGGTAGCAGCAGAGGTAAGGTATTTTTCCGAACCGCCAGAACCATTATATTCGCATACATGAACCCGATATGTAGTACCGGCAGTTAAACCGTTAACTGCAACACTTGTTCCTGTGCCGTTATAAACACAATACCAGCCGGTAGAACCGATTTGCGAACCACTGCTTCCGAAAACCGTATTTGCAGTATAGGTCGTTCCATCTGCAGGCGCTGATGTTCCTGTACTACCTGCATACATAAATACAGCGCAATTGCTCCCTCCTCCGCTGCCGGGTCGTGTCCAGCCCAAAGTCATACCGCATGATTGTATGTTTTGAAAAGTTACATTACTTGTTTGAGTGGTAGGAGAGACGATAATCGGGTCAGTTGGGGTAATAAAATCAATATAACCTGCACTGGGTCCTTGAGATATCATACCTATCCGATTAACTCCAAGATTAGCTTCAACAGTATTTTGAAACCAAGCAGTCCAAGCAGACCAAGCTGTTCCATTATGAACCTTGATACGATGATTTCTGTTGGGACAATCAATTTCTATCGCCATAATATACCACTGACCGGCGACATAAGGAGCTATGTTTACATATGCTCCAAGTGATTGGTCATAACTTATTATGTAACCATTTCCGTGAAATCCGACCATCGCCACCCAATTGTTGCTAGTTGTTGCATGATATAAGTAGAAATAAATCCCACCGGTAGTATTATTCACAGCCCTCATCGCTACATACACAATGCCTGTTTGAACCTCTGTAATATCTCGCACAGCGTAAGTACTCCCACTTGCAGCTAGCGAAATTCCCTTTGCACCTTCATATTTAGTTGTTGTTTGGACTACAATTTCACCCGCTCCACCACTCCAACTATCCTGTCCGTTTAAATTGCCGTCAGTTAAAGTATTAAATTTTTGTTCGTATGTCCATTGCGCATAAGCGCCATTCATAAACAGCGCTAAATTTAGAACAATTCCAATATATGCGACTTTTAATAATTTCGTTGTTTTCATTTTCATTTTATTTGTTATCATATATTTATTATCCAATGCTGATAGATAAACTATATAATTGGTTTTCCCATAAATAACTGTCTAATACCCTAAATAGCTAGTGCCATCGTAAATAAATTTCACTATGTTAACTACACTTGGTGTTACTGTTAATGTTGGGGCTATGTCAACACTTGTCCATTTTACATCTGAGGGCCAAGTGACTAACCTACCGCCTGTGGCATCTTGTTTTATAATCAATTTGTAAACACCTCCACTCTTGCCATTAATAAATGTTAAAGAACGACAGGCAGATAAAGTAATCTCCTGCACATTGCTGTTGTTCCAATCAACTGTGGCGGGGGTAGGAGCTGTTAGCGTAATTTGCCTGCAACTGCTTGCCCAGGTTGCTGTGCTGCAGGTAGGCGAGCCTCCGGGAGTTACAAAGCACGCATAGCTTGTAGATGCTGTTATGTTACTTGCAGGAGTATATGTTTCTGTATTTGCACCGTTTGATGAACCTAGTGTCGTCCATGCTCCGATGGTTGATCCGCTTGGACAAGAAACTATACCGCTTTGCGAATACCATTGGTAGCTAAATGAACCGGAGCCGCTTGCTCCTATTACACTCATATTGTTTGGTGTAAAACCGGAGCTGCATGCTATTTGATCTCCGCTGCCTACTGTGCCATAACTTATTGTAGTTGTCGCCTGATTTTTAGGATTATCGGTAGCAGAAGTGGTAAGGTATTTTTCCGAACCGGCAGAACCATTATATTCGCATACATGAACCCTATATGTAGTAGCCGCAGTCAAACCGTTAACGGCTACATTAGTTTCTGTGCCGTTATAAACACAATACCAGCCGGTAGAACCTATTTGGGAACCACTGTTTCCGAAAACAGTATTTGCAGTATAGGTTGTTCCATCCTCAGGCGCTGCGGTTCCCGTAATACCTGCATGCATAAATACAGCGCAATTGCTACCATCTCCCCTTGTCCAGCCCAAAACCAGCCCGCAAGATTGCACGCTTGAGAAAGTTAAACTGCTTGCCTGGATAGCAGGTGTACAGATGAAAGGTACATTGGTTGAAAAAGTTGGAGAACTTACTGCAGTTAAATCATTATTATTAGAAGTTTCATCAAGATAGGAATTGTTAAATTTATAATAGGCAACCAAACCTGATTCATTTCCTGCTAATTCTTTATCATAATTATCGGTTATTTCAGAAGATGTCCTAATAACATTCCAAATTCTAACATCGTCCATTAAGCCATCGAAAAATCTGATATTCGAACCGGCAAACCTACCAATTACTAAATCACCTGCATTGAGAACAGAAGTTGCTCCTGTTGTGATGTTTGTTACTGATTGTTCAATTCCATTGATATATATTTTAATGTTTTTATCTGAAACATCTGCAGTCGCTGCAACATGATACCAAGTTCCCGGAGTTAGTGTAATTTCGCAATACGACCCAGTGTAAATACCTGTTCCAGATACATAGTTTGCCTGAACATAATTTTTCCCTGATGAGTTATAAAGAATAAATGAAAATCCGTTCCAGCCACCATCACATTTCGCTATAAATCTTTCCTCATCAGTAGGTGTGTTATTTGAATTTATCCATGCTTCTAAACTAAAATCCCCAGTAATGCTTATAGAAGGATTATTTGCTATATAAGTGTATTGAGAAGAGCCATTAAAAGAAATCGACTGGCATGACTGCGATAAACAGCTAAAAGTGAAAAGTGAAAAGTGAAAAGTGAAGAAGATGTAGAATGCATACTTCGACAACGACAGTTGACGGGTAGGCATATTCAGGACAAAAATTGATTTAATTTTTTTCATGATTTTAATTTTAAAATTTAACCATCAGTTATTCTTTGTTTTTTTGAATATTATTCACAAAATAAATTTGTGATTATGGAAAAATATTTCGATTAAAGTCAATAGATTTTTTTTAAAATATTTTATTAATGAATATTTAATGCCCTTCCTGTTTCAAAATAATTGATTCCGTCATATACAAATTTTATAATATCAACGGTATTGCCTGTTGGTGAAAGTGTTGGCGTTGAGCTGTCAACCCATTTAACATCCGTAGGCCATATAATAGTTTTGCCACCTGTAGCATCCTGTTTTATAATAAAAGTATAAACTCCTCCACTTTTTCCGTTTGCAAAAATTAAGGAACGATCAGCGGCTAAAGTAATTTCCTGCACATTGCTGTTATTCCAATCAACTGTGGCTGGGGTAGCAACCATAACCAGCCATACCCCTGATGATGCTGTAAAACTTGTATTGCAAGCGCCATCCTTTGCCTGGCGGCGATACCATGTGGTTGCAGTCAGTCCGCTCGGTGGATCATAGCTTGCAGAAGTTGCCCCCGAAATATCACCAAAGCCGGTTGATGAACTTGTTGTGCTGATTTGCCATTGGTAAGAAATCGTTTCATCGCCTCCGCTTGCAACGGTTGAACTACCTATCAATCCGGGATTGCCATTATTATTAATTGTTTCTCCTGTAGTCAGGATGCTTCCTGCGGTGAAAATGGGATGCACTGTTACAGTGGCAGTATTGCTTGTAATATTTCCACAGCCATTTGATACATAACAACTATATTGGTAACTGCCTGCACCGGTTATTCCGCTCACTGTCATTGTTACAGTCGTTTGATTTGTATATGTAGCTCCTGCCGGTGTTCCATCAGAAACATCCGCGCTGTTATATTTCCATTGGTAACTCAAGGTAGCAGTGCCTGCTGCAACCAAACCCGTGATGTTTGCGCTACCTCCCGAACAAATGGAAGCAGGCGATGTTGGGTGGGTTGAAATAGTAGGTGCTGTACAGGGGATGGTATATGTAACGCTTAAATAAGGGTCGTAAGTTATACCTGTATAATAAGATGACCTTCCATCTATACCACTAGAATACTCACCTGAACCAACTATTGGGGAGTCAATGCAATCGTGCCCCTCCCTCATGCCTAATGCAGTATAACCGGTTTTGGAAATCCAACTTAACCCGGTTGGGTTTAATGTCCAAACTTTCCAATCATTAATCAGTATATTTCCTATATCAATTCTGGTTGCCCCTTCTGTTGGATTATTTACCGCACCGCATTGGTCAAAATCACTAACTTCCAAAGCGCTAAAACTTGCTTGAGTAGTTTGACCTATAATGTTTATCCAATCATCACCGTCATTATCACTATTAATTTTACCAGTTATATAAGCATTAAATGTTGCAGAAATATAGGTGGCATCGTCAGGTAAATAGGCGGTATAAAAGGGAAAAAAACTTCTAATAAAATAAAATCCTTGGTCAGCTTTATGGCTATATGCTTTAAATAAATCTTCTTGACCTATACCAATGCCTGAAAGCGCATCGTGAGCGCCATCCCAAGTTGAATAACCCCAATCATTAGCATACCCGTTTCCAACACCGGAATAAAATCTGGCAGTTAAAGCGCCGGTCGCCATTCCTATCGTAGCCGGCACGGTGGGTCCCAAACCCCACCCATTGGTAGTCCCATAGAAATGTATCTTCCAGATATAGTTCGTTCCGGGTTGCAGCAGGGTGGAACCACCGTAGAAAATGTCGGGGCAACGTGCACCGTCTGCAGTCGAGGTCATGTTCACGCTTCCTGAATTCCAAATAGGGGAAGCGAAGGATACGTCAGAAGCTAGAGTGAGTTCAATCAGATACTTTGTAGCAGCTTCCCCGTTATTGTTAATGGCAGAGAAGAAAGGCGTGGAGTAGTTAAAGTTCGTAGGATTGGCGGAGCCTGATTGGGCGCTCGGGTAGCCAACGTAAAGAAAGGTAGGGGGATTCGTAGCAATTGTTTGGTTCAAAATTCCAAATAATGCGATAAACAATCCGCCAAAAACGGAGTATGTAATTTTTTCCATTTATCTATATTTAATATTATTCCATTGCAAATATAATAAATTTTATGATAAGAAAGTAAAATATTTCTAACCTAAAATAGACATAGATATATGAATTTTCTTTATTGCATCGATATTATTTTAATTTTATTAAGAATCCTTCTTCCTTGCATTAGATTTTTTTTCAGTTAACACACTATTAATATTGCAATCTATAACACGCAGGCGGGTTTCACAAAATTCGATAAGTTCTTTTGCTTGCCTTACTTTGTCGGCGAGGGTATCCAACTGAATTTTATCGTCTTCAATTTGTTCAACAAGTTTTGAAAGCTCGGTATATGCTTTACTATATGTCAAGTTCATTTTTTGTTTTTTTAGTAACATTGCTATGAATTAATTCATCTTTCAAAATAGTTTTAATTTCTGTATCGGTTTTTATATCACAGGGATTAATTATTATTTTGCCATTGCTTGTAATTATTGCATAACCTTTATTTAATATTGTAGAAGGACTGTAAGCTTTTACAGTCCGTTTTAAGTTTTGTAAATTATCTTTAGCGCTTTTAAGAATATCTTTTGTAATATCAAATAATCTTTCTTTCAATAAAAGAATTTCATTTTCGAAATTAAAATTATGGTCAATTATTTTAGTTGCAACTTTTGTAGGAGTTTTGTAATGTCTTGCCATAAGGTCAACAATGCTTGTGTTTCTGTCGTGTCCTATTCCTGTGAACACCGGTAATGGAAATGAAGCTACGTATTTTGAAAGTTCGTAATCGTCGAATGGTTTAAAATCAGTTTGCGAGCCACCTCCGCGAACAATTACAACCAAATCAAAACTTTCTTTATGCGTTTCAATTAATTTTAACTGATTATAAATTAATCCACTTGAATTGTCGCCCTGTATTTGTGTTAAAAATTCAGTAATTAATATTTTGTAATCATATTGATTATTTTCGATTTCTTGTTTAAAATCTCTTTGGCCATCAGAGTTAGGCGCTGTTACCAGTGCAATTCGTTGCAAAACGATTGGTAATTGCAATGTCTGATTTTTAGTGAAATACTGACCATCTTCGATATGAATAAAACCGGGATTTTCTTTCACCAAACGATCAAGGGTTTGTTGTTTTTCTACTTCTAATTTTCCAAGCGCGTAAGTGTTATCTATTTCCAAAACTTCAAGGTCTATTCCAAAGCGTTTATGAAAGCGTACTCTTACATTACATGTTATTTCAAGCCCATTTGAAAATGATTGACCACTAAATTTTTCGAAATTCTCGATATTATAAAATGTGTTCGACCAAAATACTGCTTTTATTTCGGTGGTAATAGAACTGCCTTCTTTTTCTATAAATTTTAGGAAACACCACCGTTTGTCTGTTTGTTTTTTTACATCAGTTATTTCGGCTGTTATCCAAAAAGTTTCACCTGCAAATCGATTTTGAATTGCATCCTGTATTTCATCAACTAATTCGGAAAGTTTAATAGGTTTGATCATTTATTGGCTATTCGAATATGTTTGATATCGAGTTGCTCAAAGATATGATGTTTTTTTTAAAATACTAATATCTAATATCTAAAGTTACTCCTGTTGCTAAATAATGGGATCCGTCATACACAAATTTAATAATATCAATAGCATTTGGAGTGGCTGTTAGCGTTGGCGCTGTGCCAACAACCCAACCAATATTCGATGGCCATATTATATTCTTTCCGCCCGTGCCATCTTGTTTTATAATAAAAGTATAAAGTCCACCACTATTACCGTTTGCAAAAACTAAGGAACGATCGGCAGCTAAAGTAATTTCCTGTACATTGCTGTTATTCCAATCAACTGTAGTGGGGGTAGGCGGAGCAGGAGGGGTATATGAAAGATAATTCGGACTAATATAATCAAAGTATCCTTCCCAACTATCACAACCTATCGTGATACCGTTGGCAGTCGTCTGTCCGGGAGTTCCGGTTTCTAACCAAGAGCTCCATGAGCCATTATTAATATTATATGCATATCTGTGATTAGCCCCATCGAAATTAATTCCGATAAGATACCATGTATTAGTTGAAATAGTTTGAATAGAAGTATATGTGTTATTACTAAAATACTGTAATTTTAAGATTCCTCCTAACATGTATGATTTTATAACAAAAATATAGTTGCTCCCATTTTTTAATGTAAAATGAGGTCCATCATCGGAAGAATTAGTGGTTTTAACTTTTAAAGCGAAATATAATATTCCTGATGTAAAATCAGAAATTGTTCTCTGGTGAACAGTATAACCTGAAATTAGGAGACCTTTTGCTCCTTCATATCTTGCAGCTGTATCAGTAGAAACAATCAATTCATTAGCCATTTCGCTTGTTTTAGACCAGCCATCCTGTCCGTTTAAATTTACATCGGGTAGTGTATTAAATTTTTGTTCGTATGTCCATTGCGCATAAACACTTTTTATAAACAGGGATCCATTAAGCAATATTAAAATAAATGTAACTTTTAATAATTCAATTGTCTTCATTATTAATTCAATTATTAGGTTTTACAAAATTGGTTAAGCAAATATTTAGCTCTTAATATTGATAGATACCGCCTTCTAAATAATTAATTCCGTTAAATATAAATCTTATTTGTGCAGAGGCATTAGCTGTAGTATTTAATGTTGGCGCAATTCCACCTGCCCATTTTATATTTGCAGGCCATGTAACAGTCCAGCCGCCTGAAGTATTTTGGTTTATCAGCAATGTATAAACACCGCCACTCTTTCCATTGATAAATGTAAATGTACGGTAAGTGCTCAATGTAATTTCTTGCACGTTACTTTTGTTCCAGTCAACTGTGGCAGTAGTAGGGTTAAGTGTTGTAATGGTTGCATCTGCATAAGAAGAGGTACAGGGTGAATTGGTGATTGTCCAGCGAACTATATAGTTTCCTGCTCCACCTGCAGGAGTGAAGGTCGTATTATGAGTAGATGTGTTTCCAAATTGGCTGGATGATGTGCTTGGACCGCTTTCCACTGTCCATGATCCGGATCCAACTGTTGGACTATTTCCTGAAAGGGTTGCGCTGCTCGTAGTGCATATAGATTGAGTG
>JAAXXA010000386.1 GCA_013334735.1 Bacteroidota bacterium | reverse complement strand
AAAATTCATGCGCTGTTGATATTACCTTTTTTTAAGGTACGCAAAATTATTAAATTTAAAGAGAAATGAGATGTTATTTTATAAACAAAATTTTATTTATGAAAAAAGCATAGAAAACTATCGCCTCTATATTTAACGCGTCAGCAATGCTTGTAATAGCGGCATACAGAACAAAATATAAAAAAATGTACTTTTGCAAACGATCCTTTGTCAAATAGTAATATTAAAACTATGTTAATTTTATTTATTTTAGCCGATTAAAAATAATGTTTAACTTATGAATGCAGACAATCCTATTTTAAATAACCCTTATGAAGAACCAAAGCTTCATTATGATACCGATAGTGAAGGCAGTTTGGATTACAACAATATTTGTAAAGGTCGCAGAATATTTAAAGTGGACTCTGCTGTTATACCATCAAGACAAACAGGGCAAAAGGAAGTGTTTGAATGGAATGATGATGCAGAGGAATATAAAACTCACATTATAAACCTTTGCCGAAAAGAAGTTGGATTATGGAGAATTGCTAACTATCCTAACGCGACAAGAGTTACAAAAGAACTTTTGATGTTTTGGTTTAATAATACTGAAAGAATTGTTACAAAAAAATTATTTTTTAGATTGCTTATCAAATTGGGATTATAAAATTATTACTGTTTTAATAGACAAGAAAGAACATTATCAAAAGTACTCTGTCTGGAGATACGATCCATATCATTATGCAATGGCAATAATTTTCGAAAGGTTTCATTTGCGATTAAAAGAAATACGAAAAGAAGGTGATATGATGTTTGAATCACGCGGCGGGAAAGAAGATAGGCGGTTAAAAGACAGCTATAGTAAAATATTTAAAGAAGGGACTGATTATATAAAACCCGAAGATATTGACGAAACACTTACAAGCAAAGAATTAAAAATTAAACAAAAAAATGCGAATATTAGTGGGTTGCAACTTGCCGACCTGATTGCTTTTCCATGCAGAAAATTTGCCTTAAAACATTTTAATTTGCAAACAGATAATAGACATACTTTCAACGATAGAATAATTGAAGTAATTAAAAATAAATTTTTTCAAAAAGATAATAAAATTGATGGGTATGGTATTAAGTTATTACCATAAAAAAACCCCTATAAATCGGGGCAAAGGCTCATACGTCCTTCCACCTCCACATAAATGGATTGACGCAAAGATACAACATTTTTTTAATTTATCATTATTAAACAAAAAAAATATTAACAATCAATTGTTAACATGGCAAAAAAAGTAGAATCAATAAAACATACGACCAATAAACGCGCTCATATTCCTTCTCAGGAAGAAGCAGGTTATGAAGATGCAAATGCCAAAGTGCAGGATGGTAAAAAGGTTTTAGAACTGCCTAAAAACCCTGTAATCCATCGTGGGCAAGACCCTGAATTATTTTGGCTAAACAAATACGGTAACGACGACCGTGATGATTTGCTTAGTGTGGACATACGCAGCTTATATCGCCACTAACACATTGCGCCCGAAACTTTGATTAAAAACTTATACAAAGTAACAGAAACTAAAAGCGACCAAATGGATTTGTTTAGCGTGAACGAACTCTTTGGTAATGCTCTTGAAAAAGAAGAAATAGAAAAAGTAAGCGAATATTACCAACATCAGGACGGCTGGACAAAAAGGATTATACAAGGCGACGGTCATTTATTTCACTTAAATAAATCCACGTAATGAAATTTTATTTAGGAGTTACTAATAACAATTGGTTCAGATACCTTAGCAAAATAAATCCTGAGGATATTAATTTCTGGCAACCTGGCGGTTCTGTCTCTTTTAAGGTATTACAGTCGGGAGCACCATTTCTATTCAAATTAAAAAGCCCATTAAATGCAATTGGAGGAATAGGTTTCTTCTCAAGTCATACATTTTTACCTTTGTCGGTAGCATGGGATGCATTTGGAAACAGAAATGGATGCGAAACTTATGATGAATTCAATAAATTAATTTTACAATATAGAAGTGATAAATTTAATATCAATCCAACAATTGGCTGCATAGTTCTGACGAATCCAATTTTTTTCAAGGAGGAGGATTGGATTAAAACGCCTTCTGACTGGGGACAAAGTATTGTTCAGGGTAAGTCTTATGACACATCTGATGAAATAGGCCAATCTATATGGAAACAAATCGAGAAATTGCTGGGAAGATATTTGTTTTTGAATGCTTCTGATGAAGGCAAAAGTCAGTTAATTCTAGAAGAGCCATCTTCGCCAGCTTATGGTAATACAGTTTTAGTCAAGGTGAGATTGGGACAAGGAGCCTTTCGCGTATTAGTGACTGATGCTTATTCAAGAAAATGCTCAATTACTGGAGAAAAAACACTTCCGGTACTTGAAGCTGCGCATATTAAACCATATGCAGAGTCTGGTCCTCATTTTATTTCCAATGGATTATTATTGCGGTCTGATATGCACAAACTTTTTGATAGTGGTTATCTGACAATCACAAAAAATTTAAAAGTTGAAGTAAGTTCAAGGATTAAAGAAGAATTTGAAAACGGAAAAGAATATTATCAATATCATGGTAAAAATTTATTATTTCTTCCAAATAGAGAACTGGACAAACCGAATGAAAAATTTATAGATTGGCACAATACAAACAGATACAGAGGATGAAATCAGAAATTGCGAAATTATTGAATTGATAAAAAAAATGCGAAATTAAAAAAAGTGGGAACGAATTTACGATGTGGAGAATCTTTCTATTTGTTTAAATCTTGAATCAGCGGAATTATTTGAAAATTTTCTTTGGAAAAATGCCGAAAAAGTAAATACTGAAAAAATGAATTAGTAGACGTATTTTAAGTTACATTTCTTTTGGCAGCAAATACAAATTTGATGTCAACGAAATAATTATTGAGAAGCTGAAAAGCAATGAATATAAATAACCAATTGATAAATCAAAAGGTTTAAATAAGACGTATAATTAACTATGAAAGCGATATAGAAGGCAGCCTCAAACTATTAGTATGGGCACATTTGAAGTAACGAAATGCCGTATCCACGATGATTTATTACAGGAAGGATTGAAAAAGAAACCGGCAAAATCAGCAGCAAGTTTTGTTACCATTGGCGAACCTGATATTGATCTAATAAAAAACGGGAAAGAAGTAAGCGTTGAAATAAAAGGTTTGGATATATACGATCCTATAAAAGACGAAGTAAAAGCCCGTAATGTTTCCGATATTGCTTACTGGATGGTGGACGATGATTATGATGGAAGTAATTTTGTTGTAAAACAAGTTTTTTTCTGCGGTGGCGAAAAAGACGAATTCAACAAATGGAAAAAAGGGTTAGATAATTTGGCAAAAGACAGCGCAAAAAAGAAAGTTGAGAAAACATTAAAAATAGAAATTGATGATGAAGCATTTGACAGGCTATATGGGCACATTTCTCATCCAATTGAAATAAAAAAGAAAGGACAAAAAATTGCTGTCAGAATTATCAGTCAGTTTGGTGAAGAGTGTACGAAAGTATTAGAAGTTAAATAGATTCAGTCCGTAATTCATATTCCTATTCTCATATAGATAATGTGGTAAAATATATTTTGAATCAAGAAGAACACTATAAAAAAAGAACCTTCAGGGAGGAATATATTGATTTATTGAAAAAATTCAATGTTGATTACGATGAAAAGTATATTTTAATGGATGTTGAATAATATATCGTCCCTACGGGACTTACAAGGGTGCGGTGCAAGTTTTTTTATAAATATTACGTCCCTAACGGGACTG
>JAAXXA010000385.1 GCA_013334735.1 Bacteroidota bacterium | reverse complement strand
CAGCATACTCCCCGTGTAGTTATTGTTGCTCCTCCGTCTGAGGTTATATTACCACCACTTGTTCCACTAGTGGAAGTTATAATGCTTGCAGATGTTGTTGTTACAGTTGGAAGTGAGATTGTCGTAAAACTCACTTGAGAACCATAAGAAGTACCAACAGTGTTTGCAGCATAAGCTTTCACGTAATAAGTTGTACCAATAGTTAATCCCGTAATATTGCTTGTGAAATTTCCTGATCCGGTGCCATTACTAGTTAATGAATTTGATGTGGTCGGGTTTTGGCTTGTACTCCAGCATACTCCACGGGCAGTTATGTTTGCCCCTCCGTTGGAGCTTATATCACCTCCACTTATTGCAGAAGTAGGCGTTATATTACTTGCAGAAGTTGTTGTTATTGTTGGTAATATTGCGCTACTGCTAATAAAACTGATTTGATTACCATAAGATGTTCCGGCGATGTTGGTTGCATAAGCCTTTACATAATATGTTGTAACAGCCATTAAACCCGTAATACTGCTTGTAAAATTTCCTGTGCCTGTACCATCACTAGTAAATGAATTTGCTGTTGTCGGGTTTTGGCTTGTACTCCAGCATACTCCTCTCGCATTTATTATCCCTCCTCCGTCGGAGCTTACATTACCACCACTTGCTGCTGTAGTCGATGTTATGCTGCTTGCAACCGTTGTTGTTACTGTTGGCAGTGCGACTGTCGTAAAACTAACTTCAGAACCATAAGAAGTACCTATAGTATTTGTTGCATAAGCCCTTACATAATAAGTGGCACCAATCGTCAAACCCGTGATATTGCTTATAAAACTTCCAGTGCCTGTTCCATTGCTTGTATGCGAATTTATCGTAGTCGGATTTTGACTCGTACTCCAGCAAACTCCGCGGGCTGTTACTGTTAATCCTCCGTTTGATGTTACGTTTCCTCCGCTTGTAGCAGAAATGGATGTAATATTTGTTATAGCATCTGTTGTTACAGTAGGCGCTACTGTTGCCAGTGTGGTGAAACTCATCTGAGCGCCATAAGTTGTTCCTATACTGTTAGTGGCATAAGCCTTTACATAATAGGTTGTATTAGTATTCAAACCGGTAATACTGCTTATAAAGCTTCCTGTTCCCGTACCATCGCTTGTGTGCGAATTTGACGTTGTTGGGTTTGGGCTGTTACTCCAGCATACCCCGCGTTCTGTTACAAGCATACCTCCATCGCCTGTTACATTACCACCTCCTGTTGCAGTAGTGAAACTAGTATCGGATATTGGTGAAGTTGAAACCACCGGGGAGATATATGCAATTACTTTTAAAGTCTTTGAATATATGTTGGCATCGTCAGTTACTGTTATGTAAGCTACACCACCATCAATACCCGGAAAATTCAGTTGAGCGCGGTTAAAATATAAGCTATCTGGATTTACAGTTACGATATTGTCATTAGACGAACTCCATGAATATGAAGGAGGTTGATATGCCCAGTAGGTTACCGCTGTTAAATCAAAAGGAGCTGGATTATTAATTTCGACAGAATCAATTCCGTATAATTGCAGTGGGGTCATATTCAAATACACTCCCGAAAAAACCGACGCAAAACCATTGGCATTAAACTGACTATTATAATATGAATCTGTTCCGGTATTTTGATTTCCGATAATTTCAAGTTTAAGATTGTGCAATCCAGTACGTTTGGGTGTCATATAGTTTAACCAGTAAAAACTATTTGAATATTGAAGAATATCAGCCTGTATCTCCTGAAACACCTGTTCCAATTCACTAATGTTGGTAACGGGGTAATAGGGACCCGGATTTGCAAGCGAGTTTAAGTGAGCGGGATCTATATCCTGTCCCAAGCCTATCATATATACTTTTTTTGTACCCCGCGCGCTAACTGCCTGTTGCAATGTGGATGAAGCCTGTGTATCATCGCCATCGGTAAACACAACCAGAAAGCCTTGCTCGATCCCATTTAATGAAAAAAGTTCATCCCATTTTTGTACTCCCTGAATATAGGAACCATACAGATTTGTAGTTGCATAGCCTGTTGTAATGCTGTTAATTTTACTTGTTAATAATGAAACATCATCTGTAAAATCCTGCAATAAAACGGGCTGGTCCGAAAAACAATAAATGGCAAATTCCTGTTTAGGTGAAATAGTATTTACCAAAGCAATGGCAGCAGCTTTAATTTGATTAAGATTATTTGCCACACTGGCGCTATTATCAAGCATTAAAACGGTTTTTAATTTATACGGAATTGTATTCATCTTCATTATATACCTGAATGTTTCGGAAGGACTTACAACAATACCATCTTCCGACACTTTAAAATTTGTGTTATCCAGATTATCAACACCTTTAAAATATTGATCTTCTACCGAAAACATTACATCCACAAAGCAGGGCATCGAAGTTTCCGTTTTGTGCCCTATTATTCTGTAATAAAGATTGGTAAATTCGAAGGTATAAGTTGAATCTGCGGCAGGTGAATCGTATATGGTGCTGTTAGCATATCCCGAAGAATATCCTATAAACTGAAGTTGGTCGCCAAGAAAAAAGATAAAAGGGTTGGTAGATTTTGCGCTTTTGTGATTTTTCTTTTCTGTTTCACTATTATTACAAACAATTTCCGTAGATTTTTTAGCTGAGTTGTAAATATTAATCAACTTTTGCGAACGACTGTTTTTACCATCGCTTACCTGCAAAAAAAGCAATCCGTTTTCGGATGAATTAATAGTAAAATGATTAATACCAGTACCACATTTGCGTTCTATGCCCGCTAACTTTTTACCGCCCGCGCTGTAAAGGGATATCTGAAGATTTGATGATTCATTAATTTCAATATCGAATTCGGCATTATTATTAAAAGGATTTGGAATTACAGGATGTACTATAAAATTGTCTTTATTTTCCTTAGCAGGTTCATTAATACCTACATAAACGGAATAGTCCAGTTGAAAAGAAAAGGGCGCTATGTTTATCATAGTGTCAACACCTCGTGTAAGGTTGATAACATTCACCTTCTGGAGTGTTACCGGAGTGCCGTTTGATTGTAACTTTCCATTAAAATTAAGTTGAAAACTCCCTGACTGGCTGAATAAAAAGGATACAGAGATGACAAATAAAAAGAGCAGAATAAATTTTTTCATAATATTATTTTGTTTATAAAATATCAATTTTTAGAGGAGTGTTTATCCTAATTCGTGTAAATATTATTCAAAGATAAAACTATTTAATAAACTCATAAGAATTTTGAAAAAATATTTACGGTTAAATTTTAAAATAATATCGAATAGTTATTCAAAAAACCGAATTACATATCTGCTGTTGACGCTGGCTTTATCGGGTGGTACTAAAAAAATTACTTTATTATTTTTTTGAATTTTCAATAATTGACAACAGAATATTCCTGTTTTTTATTGCATTAGCTTCTTGTGGATTTGATTTTATGGCTCTGTTGTAATCTTCTATAGCGCCCTCGTAATTTTTCAGCATCTGTTTTGCGCACCCTCTGTTAGTATATGCAAAAGCATAATTTGTGTCAAGTTTTATTGCTTTATCACAATTATTAATTGCGCCGGCATAGTCGCCCAATTTGAATTTTACACTTCCCAGATTAGAATATGCTTTAACTTTATCTGCAGTGTTTACCGAGAATTTCAGAGCATTTTCATATTCGATAGCGGCTTTTTCCAAATACATTTCTTTTTTAATA
>JAAXXA010000384.1 GCA_013334735.1 Bacteroidota bacterium | reverse complement strand
ATTATAAAAATGCTTTAAAAGATGCGCTGAAAGCTCAACAAATGGGACAAAAAATAAAACAGGATTATATTGATTTTTTGAAAAACAATTATAAATGATACTATTAAGTTTTTCCATGCCCCTTATCCCTCCGCCTATGGCGGATGCCTTGTAACTTTCACTTTTTTACTTGCCCCCCTGAGCATACTTGTGGTGAACGCAGCCGAACCAGCTGAAGGGTTCACTTTTTTTTGTTTTTCACTTGAATTTACCAATTCTGACATTAAGTTTGTGTATTATTAGGGTTATTATTACTTTTGAGGCTTTCCATTTAAAATAATATGCTAAAAGTTAAACGCATTTTTTTATTATTAGTTTTTTTTGGTGCCTTATGCGCCGGACAAAATTCGTTTGCTCAACTTAAAGACACATCTCTTTTAAAAAATAATACCGATTCTCTCAAACTTTATAAATTTGATGAAACTGCATTTAATAATAAAAACTTTTTAAAATTTCATAAATTTATTGATACATCACTTACAGGTACTCAAAAATATCAGTTGTTAAATGATATTAATCCTTTTATTGCTAAATTTTCAAATTCAGGTTTAGCATATCGTGATCTGGATTTTAAAGCAGATTATAACTTTGATTTTGTTTCCTCACGTCAGTATTATAAAAATTATTTTCGTTTTAATGAAAACGCCCAATATTATAATGTTAGCGTGCCTTTTTCCGATGCTTTTTTTTGCAGGGGACCTCTGCGAGAACAAATTTTAAACTTTCTTTTTACTCGTAAAATAAAAAACAATTTTAATATTTCTGTCAATTATAAACTAATATATTCTCCAGGAACTTACCTAAGGCAAAAAACAAATGAGTCATTTTTTATTCTAACATCTAACTACCATACAAAAAATAAAAAATATGTTGTGCTTGGTAATTATTTTTTTAATAAATTAAAAACTCAGGAAAACGGAGGATTGACAAATGATTCATCATTTACTGAAAACCTTGAATCCCGAAGACAACTTATTGAAACTAACCTTACAAATGCCGAAAATCAAATAAAAGAATCCGGTTTTTATATTAAACAATTTTATTTTTTAGGGTTTCATCATAAAAATGAAAAAGATACAACTTCAAAGCATACTTTTATTGGTCTTGGCAGAATATCTCACAGCATACTTTTCAAAAATCAATCTTATATTTATCTTGACAATAATCCTACGTCAGGCTTTTATCCTTTAGTCCTTCTCAGTAACACGCTTACTTATGATTCTATTCACACTAACACAATCGAAAATACTATTTCGTGGTCAAATGCTGAGTTTGAAAACTCCGAACAACAACCATTTTTGATAAGTTTTGGTTTGAGACATAAATTTTCAAAATTATATAGCTATTTATTGGACACTTCATTAGTTTCCATTATTCCTGAATGTAAAATGGAAGGACGTATCAGCAAAACTACCAACATCAAATTATCAGGATTTTATTTTGCTAACGGATATAACAAAAGTGATTTCTCTTTAACAGGAGTAATATACCAAAAATTTAAGAAAGATTTTTACAATAATGATAAAATTGGTATTCGGCAAGACTATTTTTGCCAATCTCCTGCATGGTTTGATAATAATTACTCTTCTAATCATTTTATATGGGACTACTCTTTTAAGCAAACTTTAACGAATAAAACAAGCGTAATTTTGAATTATAAAAAGCTTGATGTTTTTTTGAATTTTTACGGAATAAAAAATTATATTTATTATGATGATTACGCGCGCCCTAAGCAATTTCTTGATAATATTGCTGTAGTACAGCTTGAACTTAACAAAAATTTCAAACTTAAGAATTGGAATATTGATAATAAAATTGTTTATCAAAAGGCAAATAATTCAGATGTTTTAAGACTTCCTGACTTAATGTCGAACCATGTAATGTATTTTGAACATCCGCTTTTTAAAAATGCTCTTACTGCTCAACTTGGATTTGAAGTAACTTTTTTTAGTTCATATTATCCTTTGAATTACATGCCTGCAACAAGAGAATTTTATTTGCAAAATAATTACAAATCGGATAATTACCCATACATTGATTTTTTTGTTAATGCCAAAATAAAACGAGCCAGATTGTATCTCAAAATTGATCACTTAAATTCCGGATTTATGGGGTATAATTATTTTCTGATTCCCCACTATCCAATGTCCGACAGAGGATTAAAATTTGGAATTTCATGGATATTTTATAATTAAATCCACTATTTAGAGTCTGTCTATAATATCAATTTTTTATCGTAAGTGTCATGCTGAGCGGAGTCGAAGCATCTTATTATAAGCCGTTTTGTATAGTTCGACTACGCTCACTATGACAAAACGCTTATATTACGGAAAGACACTATTTACTATTTGCTAAAAACTGCTGTACAGGTGTCTAAATCTGCGCCATCATCTATAACATAATTCCAGGTAATCTGATTATTGTTGTTTGTGATATTTCCGCTTCCACTTTTAACAGTAAACCCATTTACAGTCTGGTTAGGAAGAGTTACGCTATTATCAGCAACAATACCATAAACTTTATAGCTTGCGCCTAGTTGGTAGAAATTTGAAATATTTATTTGGCTACTGTTATTTGAGTTTAAAGAAATGTTAACCATGAAAGAAGAATTACCGTTTAACTTGCTTTGTTCCTGACACGACCATGTATCCACAAATTTATCTCTTGTATCGCCTGTAGGTTGTGGAGTATTACTGTTATTATCGGGTTGGCAAGAATATAAAGTAATTGAAAGCGTTAAAATAAGTGTAGCATAAATAAGTGTTGTTTTCATATTATTAAAAAATTAAAAAAAAGTCGTTTTGAGAAATATTTTTGCAAAAGAATAAATAGCAAATATAAAAAAAATCAGCTTAATAGCAAGCAGTTAAAAGTGATGTAAAGTATTTTATTGGTAAATTTAAAATAAATTTGTTTTAAAAGAATAAATGTTTAATTTTGCACACCTTAATAATTAAGGTATATCGTTTATTAGTAAAATATGGTTCGGTAGTTCAGTTGGTTAGAATACATGCCTGTCACGCATGGGGTCGCGGGTTCGAGTCCCGTCCGGACCGCAAAAGGGAAGCAAAATTTGTTTCCCTTTTTTTATTTTTATTTCTATCACATATTTATTTAGCACCAGCCTAAAGCGGAAAATATGAAAATTGAAATATTTAAATTAAAGTTAGTCCTAATATTGTTTATCTGTACATTTATTCAAATTGACGTTAATGCTCAGAAAAACAAAGATTCCACTTCGTACAAAAATTCTATAAAAATTGATCTTTTGCCATTGTATTACGACTTTTTTGATACCCGTATGCAAATTAGAACAGGCATTGAATACGAAAGAAATATTAAACCTGATTTTTTTGCTGCATGTTTTCTCGATATAGGACTTTTTGATAATTATGTTTTTAAAAAATATTACGATTTTTTCATCCAAAATCAGGGATTTTATTCAGTTGAGCAAAAAGCATCCATTATGGGATTTCATTTTATGCCATCATACAATTATTATATTTTTAAATCGAAAAACAAACAAAAACAAGGAATTTACTTTAGTGTAATTATGGATGTAAACTATTATCTAAAAAATATTGAAATATACAATTCAAAAACAGAAGTAAAAACATCTAATAAATTCAGCCAGTTAAGGTATGGCGTAGGTTTCAATTTAGGAGCTAAATATGCCTTTGGCTCACATTTTTTTGCAGAAATGAAAACATCGCTTCTTACAAAAATCTTCATTATCCGAAACTATATTGAAG
>JAAXXA010000383.1 GCA_013334735.1 Bacteroidota bacterium | reverse complement strand
AATGACACTTAAAAATGGTGTTGAACAAGCTATAAAATCTGCAATACCTGAAATAAAATCTGTTGAAGCAGTATAATAAAAGTCCACAGTTTGCAGTCGGCACTCAACAACCTTTGCGAACTGCGAACTGCCAACTGTGAACTGTCTAATAACCAATAATCCTTATTTCAGTACGTCTGTTTTTTTGTCTATCCGCGTCATTATCGTTAGTTGCTACCGGTTGATTAAATCCGTAGCCTTTTCCTTGCATTCTGTCTTTAAGAATACCTTGTGATATAAAATACTCAATTACAGTTTTTGTTCTGTTATCTGACAATAGATTGTTGTATTCTGCATTTCCTATGTTATCAGTATGTCCTGATAGTTCAATTTTAATATCGGGATACTTTTTTAAAAATGTTACCCATTTATTTAATTCCACTATTGATTCGGGGCGTAATGTGGATTTATCAAAATCAAAAAGCACATTGTTAAGTGCAACCCGATCTCCAACTTTTATTTCTTTATTGTCAAAAACAATTTTTGTTTCTTTATCAATATTTGCAACTGCTGCTTTTTCTGACAAAACCGGTTTCTTTATATCAGCGTCAGATATTGTTTTGTATTCTTTTTCTTTGTTATCAATTGCTTTTACCGGAAATACTTTTGCTGCAATTACTTTGCTCTGTAACAAAATTGTTTTACTTATTTCTGTTTTAAGTATTGTATCAGGAATAACAAAAATTTCCTGATATGCAATATAATTATCGGCAGAAACGGTGAGTTTATAAGTTTTTCCTGTTGGTAGTGAAACATAATATTCTCCATTTTCTTTATCAGAAGTAATTTTTGAAATTGTTTCGTGAGTTTTTGAATCAATTATCTCAATTTTTGATACTATTGGTCTGTATGATAAATCATCTAAAATATTCCCTTTAATGTAAACAATAGGTTCTTTTGGAGCTACAATATAAAGTTTATAAATATCCAGATCTCCAAATCCTCCTTCTTTTGCAGAAGCATAATAAGCATGTTTTTCATCTTTTGTAGGAACATAAAACACATCGTCATCAGTAGTATTTATAGGATAGCCAATATTTTCAGGTGTTGACCAAACACCTTGCTCCGAAAGTGTGGATGTGAAAATATCAAACCCTCCCATGCTTTCATGCCCTTTAGAAGCAAAATATAATGTAACTCCATCAGGAAGTATAAAAGGTGATTCTTCATCATATTCCGTATTAATTGTAGCTCCTAAGTTTATAGCTTTTGACCAGTTGCCATCGGTCAATTTTTCACACATCCAGATATCTCTTCCTCCAAATCCGCCGGAACGATTACTTACAAAATAAAGCGTAGTGCCATCAGCACTTAGAGAAGCATGGGTTTCCCAATACTTTGAGTTGATTTCGGGAGGCAACTTTTCGAGAGCCGACCATTCATCGTTAACAAAATTACTTACATAAATATTCCCGTCTCCATTATCATCTTTATAAATAAACAATTGTTTACTGTCATTTGAAATGCTCACAGATGCTTCATGATCGCATGTATTTATATTGGAGCCTATTTTCATGAAATTCTTTCCCCTGTTTTTTTTATCATTTCCCAAAGTTGCAATATAAATATCTTCAAAATATTTTCCGTCAACATCTTTTTTCTCACAAGTTGAACCTGCCCTTCTGGATGTAAATATTATTGACGATTCGTCACTGTAAACAACAGGAGAATACTCGGGATAAGCACTATTAATAGGCTGCCCTAAGTTTTCAATTTTAATTGTAACAGGATGTAACATTAATTTTTTTGCATTATAACACATTTCTATTTGCCTGTTAGCATCTTTAATTAATGCAGAATCTTTTTCGGTAAGATAATTTTTAAATTTTTCCAGATTTGTTATTGCATCATCAATTTTATAACCGCTCATATAAGCCCTACCAAGATAATAATATGCAAAAACAGGAGCTGTGATATCATCATATAAGCCCATATAATTTAGTGAAACCTTTTCAACGGCTCTTTCTAAATATGGAATAGCTTTAGTTTTGCTTAATATAGAATTTATGTAACATATACCTATATTGAAACTGATATTTGGATTGCCCGGCTGAAGTGTATCAAGAAAAAGAAATATAGGTAATGCATCTTCATAATTACCCTCGATAATATAATTATCGGCTAAAATATATTTTGTTTTAAATGTTTCTGAAACTTGCGAAAACCCGCAATTTCCTAGTACAACAACAAAAAATAGCAAAACAAATATTTTTTTCATAGAAATAATAATTAATAATAAAATATTAAAATAGGTACTCTTATATGAAAACAAATGTACAGGAAAAATTTTAATTAGTACATTGAGTAAAACAAATTTTCAAAATTTTAATTGAAAATAAAATGTAATTTTGATAAAATTTCGGCGAAAATAAATTCGTTTTTATGGCAAACGACACTCCTAAAAATAAAAAACAACATTCTGCTAAAGAGATGTCTTTTTGGGAACATCTTGAAGTTCTTAGATGGCATATTGTGCGTTCAGCCTTTGCTGTTGTAGCTTTTGCAATATTGGCGTATATTTATTCTGACTTCATTTTTGACAAAATAATTCTCGCTCCAAAGAATCCGGGATTTATTACAAACAGATTTTTATGCAAAATTGGTGAAATGATCAATGTTGACTATTTCTGTATAAGTAATCTTGTTTTTAAAATTATTAACACAGATATGTCAGGTCAGTTAATGATGGACATTTATGTTTCAATGATAGCAGGCGTTATTCTGGCGATACCTTATGTTCTTTGGGAAATATGGCGCTTTATCAAACCGGCTTTAAAAGAAAACGAAAGAAAAAAATCAAGAAGTTTTGTTTTTGTTACATCCATACTATTTTTTATTGGAGTTGTATTTAGTTATTTTCTTATTGTTCCTTTAACTATAAATTTTTTAGGAACTTATAAAGTAAGCGAAAACATTGAAAATTATATCACTTTAAATTCTTATATAAGTACAGTAACAAATTTATCTTTCGCTACGGGTTTGGTTTTTGAATTTCCCGTACTTGTTTATTTCCTTACCAAAGCAGGAATACTTAAACCCTCATTTCTTACAAAATACAGAAGACATATTATTGTAGTAATTCTTATTGTCGGAGCTATTATCACACCTCCCGATATCTTTAGTCAGATAATGGTTAGCATACCAATGTACGGATTATTTGAAATGAGCATTTATATTTCTAAAATTGTCTATAAAAAAAGAATTAGAAAGCAAAATATGGCTGGATAAATAATAATAAGTAGAAAGTTTATAAAGTAGAAAGTTATAAAGTGAAAAAATAATTATTCACCAACACTTTACAAACTTTATAACTTTATGAACCTTATAACTTTACAAACTCTATTATCAAATCAACTAATTCTTTAGGTTTATCAGCTTGTACCCAGTGTGAAGCCATTTTAATAGTTTCAAATTGAGATGTAGGAAAAAGTTTTTTTATGCCTGCAATATCTTCATCTAATATATAATTGGAAAGCTCTCCCCGAATAAACAATGTAGGATTTAAAAATGTGTTTTTGCTTTCTATTGGCTCAAAAATTAAATCAAAATTATTTTTTATTCCCGAAATATTTGATTTCCATTTATAACTTTTATTGGAATTGCTGTAAATGTTTTTCAATATAAGTTGCCTGATTCCCAAATCATGTATTTTTTCAGTAAGATAATCTTCTATTTCCTTACGCGATTTAAAGTTTCCGAGGCTTTTTGCAAATAAAGCATCTATCAATATCCCGTACCAAACGAAATATTGATA
>JAAXXA010000382.1 GCA_013334735.1 Bacteroidota bacterium | reverse complement strand
CCCGGAAGATTATACGACTTAGCTTTAAAAGGAGTATTGCGATTGAAATTTGTTAAAAAGCTTGTTATTGATGAAGTAGATGAAATGCTTAATCTTGGCTTTCGTTCACAGTTAACAAATATTTTGGATTTGTTACCCCCCAAAAGGCAGAACCTAATGTTTTCGGCTACTATGACAAACGATATTGATATTCTGATCAAGAAATTTTTTATAAATCCACAAAAAATTGAGGCTGCACCCAGTGGCGCTCCACTTGAAGAAATCATTCAAAAAGCCTATCTTGTACCTAATTTTTACACTAAAGTGAATCTTCTGGAACTATTGCTGACAAAAGAATCTGATATGGATAAAGTTTTGATATTTGTATCAACAAAAAAATTAGCAGATAAATTATTTGAACAAATAGATGGGAAATTTCCGGGAAAAATAGGCGTAATCCATTCTAATAAAGCTCAGAATAATAGATTCAAAACTGTAAAGCAATTTCACGAAGGGAATTTTCGTGTTATAATTTCTACCGATATTATGGCAAGGGGATTAGATGTTTCTGAAATTACTCACGTTATTAACTTTGATATACCTGAAATTCCTGAAAATTATATCCATCGTATCGGAAGAACAGGAAGAGCAGAAAAAGGAGGAACAGCTATTACTTTTATACTTGATTCCGAAATTAAATATCAAGAAGAAATAGAAGCTTTAATGAATTTTAAAATACCAATTGGGCCTTTGCCTGATGATCTTGAAATTTCTGATGTTCTCACTGACGATGAGATACCTGTTGTGAAAATGAAAAATGTTAAAATCAAAATTTCTAAACAAGATATAAAGGGACCTTCATTTCACGAGAAAAAAGAAAAAAATAAAAAGGTAAATCAAAAGGTGAGGTTCAAAGATAAGATGATGATGAAATACGGGAAACCAAAAACCAGAGGACAGAAGGTAAAAGGACGATAAAAATTATTTTATTTTTTTTAAACAGGATAAAATATTATGATCACTAGCAATATCAGACTTTATAGAGCAAAAATATTGCAGTCCTTTTATGAATTTCAGGAATTTGTTTTTTCCATTCGGATATAGTTTTTGTTTCAATAAATTCATCTTTTCCGGTAACATTAACTGCAATACAGAGTAGGGTGGAAGGTGAGCAGTTATTCAGAATATCATTTAACATTTGCATATTTCTATAAGGAGTTTCTATGAAAATTTGTGTTTGATTTTCTCTGTAAATTTTATTTTCCAAGTCTTTTATTTTTCTTATTCTTGAATTTTTATCAATTGGCAAATATCCATTAAAAGCAAAGTTTTGTCCGTTGAATCCCGAAGCCATTAATGAAAGTAATATTGATGATGGTCCCACAAGAGGCTTAACAGGAATTTTATTTTTGTGAGCGAGCGCAACAATTACAGATCCGGGGTCGGCGATACACGGGCAACCCGCTTCGGACAATAAACCCATATCCTTTCCTTTGAGTAAACTTGTAATAAATTCAGGTATCTCATTCTCTTCTGTGTGTTTGTTTAACTGGTAAAGTAATAGTGATTGCAATGGTTTTGTATAACCTATACTTTTTAAAAACCTTCGGGCATTGCGTTCATCTTCTACAATAAATTCATCAAGTGTGGAAATCAACTCTAAAACCTGAAGAGGAAGTACTAAACTTGAAGTATCCTCTGCTATTGTTGAAGGAATAAGAAACAAAGTCCCTGTTTTTGACATAGGTTTTAAAATTAAAAAACCGGTTTTAGAAGTAACCGGTTTTAATTTATTGAAGTTTTATTTTCTTTTCAAGTTTCTCAACACAATCCTTGAATTGTTTATCTGTATCAATTAAGTTGTTAACCGTACGACAAGCATGTAAAACTGTTGCATGATCCTTGTTTCCGCAATGAAGTCCTATAGAAGCAAGTGATAATTTTGTCATTCGTTTAGAGAAAAACATAGCAAGCTGTCTTGCCTGAACAATTTCGCGTTTGCGGGTTTTTGAATTAATCATATCAACAGCTATGCTGAAATAATCGCAAACAATTTTTTGAATATAATCGATAGAAATTTCTCTGGTAGTATTTTTAACGAATTTATCAATCATCTGTTTTGCAAGGTCGATTGTTATTGCTTTTTTGTTAAGCGATGATTGAGCAAGTATTGAAATAAGAGCGCCTTCAAGTTCCCTGATGTTCGCAGTAATGCTGTATGCAAGATATTCGATAACATCTCTTGGCATTTCCACACCATCATTATAGAGTTTCTTTTCAAGAATAGCAATTCTTGTTTCCAAATCAGGTTGTTGCAGATCGGCAGACAAACCCCATTTAAAACGGGATAATAAACGCGGCTCCATTCCTTGCATTTCAACAGGAGCTTTGTCGGATGTTACAATAATTTGCTTTCCGTTCTGATGAAGATGATTAAATATATGGAAAAATACATCTTGTGTTTTTTCTTTACCGCTAAAAAACTGGATATCATCAATTATGAGTACATCCATCATCTGGTAAAAATGAACAAAATCATTATGGCTGTTGTTTCTAACAGAATCAACAAATTGTTGCATGAATTGTTCGGATGAAACATAAAGAACAGTTTTTTCAGGGAATACATTTTTAACTTGTATCCCGATAGCATGAGCAAGATGTGTTTTCCCTAATCCTACAGTGCTATATAATAGCAATGGATTAAATGATGTTTTTCCGGGATTATTAGCTACTGCAAATCCTGCGCTTCTGGCAAGACGGTTGCAATCGCCTTCAATGAAATTATCAAAAGAATAACTATCTACCAATTGCGACAGTACATTGATTTTTTGTAAACCAGGTATTATAAACGGATTCGGGATTGATGAATTAGAACCTCTGTTGATATCAATTGGGATTGATAATGAAGGATTTCTTAGCGCTTTTTTATTTGAAGTAGGAACTTTTATAGTGTATGGCTGCGAATTATCAAAAGAATTTTGCATAATAATGCTATACTCTAATCGTCCTGATGCTCCAATCTCTTTCTTAATTGTGGTTTTAAGTAGAGAAATGTAATTTTCTTCAAGCCATTCGTAGAAAAATTGGCTTGGAACCTGAATGGTGAGAACGCTTCCTTCAAGCTTAATAGGTTTGATAGGCTCGAACCATGTTTTGAATGCCTGATCCCCGATGTTATCTTTTATAATTTTCAAACAATTTTCCCAAACTTTATCGTAACTTTTTCCCATTTGTAAATTGTTATAAATTATAATTAGAAATATATTGTTATTAAATACTTTTTTTTTTGAAATTATTGCAAACTGATACTCTTTGTAATCCCAACAATATCAAGCGTTATAGCGTATTCGAAAGAGCTAACAAATATTTATATAAAAAAGTTAAGAAAAAAATTTATTTATACTTGATTATTAAAAATATTTATTGTATACGCATCTACGAAAATTTTTTTAGATTTTTTTTCAAAGTAAAAATCTATCCTTCCAAGTTTCACTCCGGCCCATCCAACCTGGCATACATAAATGTCTTTATAATCGGAATTTAAATATTTGTATGGCTTATCAATAAATGTGTGCGAATGTCCGCCGATTATCAAATCAATATTTTTTGATTGTTTTGCTATTACTACATCACAGGCTTTATTATCAACTTTTGATGTATATCCAAGATGCGATAAACAAATAACCAAATCGCAGCCTAAGTCTTTTTTTAAAAGATGAGCAGTCTCCGCTGCTTTTTCAATGGGATCAATGAATATTGTTTCTCCATACATTTTTTTGTCAACAAGACCATCCAGTTCTACTCCCAGTCCAAATAC
>JAAXXA010000381.1 GCA_013334735.1 Bacteroidota bacterium | reverse complement strand
TGAAAATTTTGGGGATGAGAGGTTTCAGGAGTTTTGTAGCGTTCTTATAGCAAAAGAATTTCCTGATTTTAGCTGTATACCTGTAGGGCAAAGAGATGGTGGTAGAGATTCTCTGGCATATTATATGAATAAGGTTAAAAAAGAGTTTATAGTATTTCAGGTGAAGTATTCTCGGTATCCATATAGAGAAAAAGATCTTCATAAGTGGCTTCTTGAAGTGATTAAATGTGAGGCGCATAAAATAAAGAAATTAATACCAAAAGGCGCGAAAAGATATTATTTAATTACTAATATTCCTGGTACTGCGCATTTAGAATCCGGCTCAATTGACAAAATGAATGAGCTACTTGAACATGAAATAGGAATTCCTTCATGTTGCTGGTGGCGAGACGATTTGTCAAGAAGATTTGAAAAAGATACTGTATTTAAATGGGGTTTTCCTGAGATTATAAATGGGCAAGATGTGCTTAATTCGTTACTATTTGATTATATACTCGAGAAAAAAGAAAAAAGAAAATCAATTGTACGAGCATATCTTGCCGACCAATATGAAGTAGATAGTGAGGTTAAATTTAAACAAATTGAACTACAAAATAATCTTATAGATCTTTTTACAGATGTCCCGATTAGGGCTAAAAGTGAAGTGCGAAAAAAAGATTATTATGAAATAAAAAATAGTAAGGCGCTAGGATTTAATGATTTTTTCACGGAGGATGTATGGGCCTATAAAAATGATAATGATTACATGGGTGCAGCAAAATTATTACTTAAATTTGGTTCGGGACTTAAAATAAATAGAATGGTTTTAGAGGGGGCTCCCGGGCAAGGTAAATCAACTATATCTCAATATATATGCCAGGTTTATAGGGCAAAATTACTTATGAAATCTTATGATTTAAGTCGATTGCCAGATGAATTTAAAAATATTGGTGTCAAAATTCCATTTAAAGTTGATTTACGAGATGTAGCATCATGGATTGAAAAAAAGAATCCATATCAAAATGGTTTAAATGATGAATATTTTACATCAATAGTAAGTAATTCATTAGAATCATTTCTGTTGGGACACATAGTGTATCATTCGAAAATATCTGATATGGATTATGGCGATTTGTTAGATATTTTCAAAAATAGTGCTGTTTTGGTTGTTTTTGACGGTTTTGATGAAATTGCTGATTTAAATATTCGTCGAGAAGTTGTTGATTTGATAAATAAAGGAGTCAGTAGGTTATTAGAAAATTCAAAAGAGATGCAGGTGTTGATAACCAGTAGGCCTGCGGCATTGTCAGATTCAAATAGCTTTTCTGAAAAATTATATCCACATTATGAGCTGATGGATATGAATTCTTTTTTGATAAAAGAATATGTGTCTAAATGGGTAAAGGCAAGGCGTATGAACAATAAAGAAGCTAAAGACTTACAAAAAATGGTTGAAGATAAGCTTAATATGCCGCATCTTAAGGATTTAGCAAAAAATGCAATGCAGCTAGCAATATTTATAAGTTTATTAAGGACTCGAGGAGAGTCATTACCAAATAAAAGAACATCACTCTATGATGCATATATGGAATTATTCTTTAATCGTGAGTCGGAAAAAAGTGCTCTTGTTAGAGATAATAGAGATTTAATTATTGATATACATCAGTATCTTGCATGGGTATTGCATTCTGAAGCAGAAGAATTTAAAAATAATGGCAGGATCCCGGTTACCGATTTGCTAAATAGATTACGCAATTATTTGAATGCTGAGGGCCATGACGTTAGTCTTGCAAATAAATTATTAGATGTATTGAGAGAGCGTGTTTGTGCGTTGGTTTCGCGAATACAAGGTACATATGAATTTGAAGTTCAACCAATAAGGGAATATTTCTGCGCAAAATATCTTTATGAAACATCGCCATATTCTCCTACAGGAAGTGAAAAAAAAGGTACAAAGCCAGATAGATTTGAGGCAATTTCAAAATGCTATTATTGGAATAATGTCGTTCGGTTTTATTCTGGATGTTTTGATAAAGGTGAATTGCCGATGTTGATACAAAAGTTAAAGGAATTGTGCTTAGATGAAAATATTAAGTATACTAATTACCCCCATTTATTAACATCTCAAATATTATCAGATTGGGTTTTTACTCAATATCCAAATTTGCTTAATGAAGTTATGTCTATTATTTTAAATGCTATTAATGTTGGTTTTGTTTTAAATCAAGAGCGGAGTGTTTACTATAATGATCCAATAATATTGCCAAATGAATGCGGCGGGAAAGAATTAGTCAAAGAATGTTTTCGGTTATTGAGTGAATTTCCTAAAGCAGATTATGCTTTAGAGTTGATTGATGTTATTAGAAATAATCCCCATGGTATTCTTGAGCTATGGCTTGACAGTATTCATAAGTATAAGGGTCATTTTCTAGATATTTGGTTTGTTTACGGTTACCTTATGCAAGTTGTTCATCGCGTTGATGATAATTTATTAAAGAAAATTGTCCTTAACGGCGCTCCTGAAACGTTAAAGGCAAGATTTCAGATATTAATTGATTCTAATAAATTGCATTTGATAAATTCGGACTATCAATTAAAAAGAATAGTTTATAACATGATCCTTGATTTAGATGTTAACGTAATGCCTAAAAAAATCATGAAAAGAGGGCTTGATTTTTTTTCTATTTTATTTTCACCTGCAACCTATGTGAGTGTATTTGCTGATGTTGGTCAGAAATTACAGTTTATTGATTATGTGTTTAGAGTTAATAATGTATTTTGTGATGATGAAAATGTTGTTGTCGATAAATATATAGAAGTATTTGATGATATAGATGAAGAGATTAGTCTTTTTTTTAAAAAAATACAGTGTGTATTAAATATGTCTCTCAATGTATGGAAAACAGAGATATATCCTTGGGAAATAATTGTCGACGCTATAAAAGGCTTGTTTGGTGATCGAAATATTATTAAAATTATTTCCGTTATTGCTGCGGGGATTAATGTTAAAGTTGAAAAGAATGAGCTGTATGAAAATTTGTTTGACGATACGATATCTTTAGTTAGAAGGTGCCGTTATGCTAGAATCAAATCAGGAAATTTGAAATATTGGAGTACCCAACTAAAAAATAATAAAGACTCATATTTGTTGTTGATTATGATATTGACATGGGGTACAGCAAGAGTTGTGACCAATCAACTGAAAGAAATTGATTCTATTGTAATGAGTTTATCCAATAATGAGTATGTTATTCTTTTGAATTCATTGGGTAAAATAAATGGAGTTTCTGTTTATACGAGTTCAGATCAACGCAAGCTTGTCTCAGCTATGAAAAATAATATTGTATCAAGTCGTTTTAGGCTTTTAGTGTCATTTAGATTTAAAGAAAAAGAGAGAGATATATATGTATATAAGGAGTTATTGCCTTTTTCGCCTGTTGCCGATTACATTAATAGTATGAAGCTTTTGTATCTTATTGAAGAATATATTCGAGATTTCAGCCGAGTGGATCTGTTAAATGAAATAAAAGATAGTTATAAAGCAATGAAAAGATTTGATTATAAATTATTTTTATATATCAATAGATATATAAAAAACAAAGCAAGCATGCCCTTTGAGGCAGCAAAAGTTGTAATGTCAAGTCCTAAAGAGTATCCAAGACTAATTGCATCTATTGCTGAAAATACATGTAGAGTAAATGCAAATATAAGTTGTGTGCCTGTTGGTATTATATGTATTCTTAATCACCTTACTTAACAGTTTTAGTAAAGCCGTTAATCCGCTCCAGAGGTGTTTTTCCGTGATTTCTGTAGCCCATGTGCGGACGTTG
>JAAXXA010000380.1:2104-3812 GCA_013334735.1 Bacteroidota bacterium | reverse complement strand
TCCTATTTCTCCTAAAAACCTTTCAGCTGCAATCATATACACAATTAAACCAAGCATCATGGCAAAACCTGCAATCATGAAACCATATCTGAAACCATAAGTTTCGCCGAAATAGCCACATATCAATGGAGCGAAAAATGCGCCTCCGTTGAAAAGCATGTAATATAATGTGAATCCGCTGTCGCGACGTTTATCGCCTTGTTCATATAAATCGCCTATCATTGAAGGAGCGCTTGGTTTGAAAAATCCATTTCCAAATGCAAGTAAAACAAGTCCTGCAATAAATGATGAAAAATTATAATCTGCTGCAAGTGTGAAATGTCCAATCATTATGAGAAATCCACCAATAATAACAGACTTTCTTTTACCAAAAAATTTATCAGATAAAAAACCGCCTAATAATGGTAAAAGGTAGCACATACTGGTAAATATTCCGTAAATAAGCCCTGCATCGGGTTTATCAAGGCTTAAACCTCCCAAATGTGATTTTTTATTTAATGGATTTAAAATATCATTTGCCATGTACAATATAAGAAAGGCACGCATACCATAATAACTGAAGCGTTCCCATATCGCGGTAAATGATAAAAGCCATAAGCCTTTCGGTTGTTTTAACTTAATTTCCTGTTCCATTACATGAGTATAAAAGTAAAAAGTTGTAAAGTTTATAAAGTTAAAATACTATATGAATAATTTCCGGCAACATTATAAAATATCGCTGCATTAAGCGTATAATAAAATGAAATCTATTTTTACCATATCATTAGAATTCAACAAACTTGATGAGTCAAAACGATATCTCTTCCTATAAGTAAAATTATAAATAAATCCGATTCAAAAAGTTAAACATAAATATTTTTAACATTTTTAACTTTTTCTTATTAAGTTTCTGTCAAAAAAATCATTTGGCAGAAGTTTGTTTTTTCTTAATAAAAAATAATAGAAAATAAATAATCAAAGAAACGATAGAAATAAAAAAGCCTTCGTAATAGTATGGTGGCAAATAATTTAATTCAATATTATGTGCGCCTTTGCTTAATATCAATCCCATAAAACCTATATCAACAGTTATTAGTTTTGATTCTTTTCCATCAACAACTGCCGACCAACCTTTATCGAAAGGAATTGAGAAGAATAGCATTTTTTGTTTTTCCACTTTTATATTTCCTTTTATCTTATTTTGACCATGTTCAGTTATTTTAAGCGATTCTTTACTAAGCATAGTAATGTCGCTTTCATATTCCTGCCATGTATAATTTTTAGTAGTATCCTGTATTTGAAATTTTTTAAAATCAGAAGAAACCTTATAAATGCTATCATTAATTACAAAAGCTTTATATAATGTAAACCCTTTTTGATTCTGAGATAATTTCTTAAAATCTTTTGAACTAATATATTTTTCATAAGTAAATCCTAAAGGAAGATTAAACTTATTTTTAAGAATTTTCACATCGCCAATAGTGGTAATTGAATCATATCCCATAGTTAGCAAAAACGGTTTATTTGTTTTAGTTAAAGCATATTTAATGCTTGCAAAACTATGTAAAAGAGGGATCCCGCTTAAACCTGAAACCCATCTTGTTTCTGATTCTTCAGTACCTTTTATTATTCCAATTTCCTGAAGAAAATTAACATAATAAAGTTGATTAAAGGAATAATATGACTGAGTTCCACGATATCCTTGTATTTTCGCATCATTCATACTAGT
>JAAXXA010000380.1:0-2094 GCA_013334735.1 Bacteroidota bacterium | reverse complement strand
ATGCATAGCTAATCCGGAACCAAAGTCCTTGTTGATCCTGAAAAATGTTTTGTCATTTTTGTTAACATAATTAATTGCATCAACGCTATAATCATTATAGCCAATTTTTCTTTTGTTATCCCTGTTTGTAATAACAGGTCTGTCATTAATTGTAATTCCCGAAAAATAAGCTAATTCAATAAATATAACAATGATTAAAATTATCTGCGTAGCGTTCCTGATTGTTTTAAATTGTAATAAATAAATTAAAATGGTGTAGATTATTATAAAAGCAACAATTGCATTTCGTAAATTTTCATTAACTAACTTTATATTAGGAAATTTTGGATTTCCGGCAAATGGATAAAATAAAATAATAAACAAAACTACAATTGTACCTATAAGTATTATTAAATTTACTTTAAATTTTTCCTTAATATTGTTTAATGCTTTTAAGCCGAATAATAATAATATAAAAACAACAAACAATGAATATATCCTGTAATAATCACCGGAAAAAAGCCAAAATGAATATCTGAAAAAAGGAAATATTATTGGAATTATAAAAAGAGATAACAGTACAGAATAAATTATTTTTTTTCTTTTATCAAGAAAATAAAAAATTTGAGGAAAAACGACTAATGTAAATATACCACAATAAAACAAAGGGGCTTCCAGATAATTATACCAACCTCTGAAGTTACTACCCGTTCCAATTAAATCGCTTGAAAACATTCTTGAAAAAACCGTTGCATAATGAAGCGGGACTTCCATTGCAAAGATCGGTTTCAACATTAATTTTGAAAAAAAAGAAGCATCACCACTAACGCGTGGACTGTTGAGAAGTTGAATAATATCGTTTATCAGGAAAAATGAGCTTATTGCTATTCCAAGTAAGCAAAGACCGCCAAGTTTTAAAAATAAAAAAACGATTTTTTTAAAATCTTTTTCATTGACTTCAAATAGTCTGAAAATTATATATATCAATAAAAACAAGCCAAACAAAAATAAATCAACAGGCTGTAAAATTGATATTAAAGTAAAAGCAATTGGAATTAAAAGGTAGTTTTTATCCTGATAAAATTTCTCAAAAGAAAACAATAAAAAACTTAAATATAATGCTTCGGCAGTAAATTGATTCCAGCAACTTCCTAAAATAACAAATCCCGAAAAAGAATAAAGCAATCCTCCGGTAATTGAAGCTAATGAAGACAAATTGAGTTTTCTTAGAAATAAATAAAAGAATAGTCCTGCAAAAAATATTTTAGAAACTTCGGCATATACCAAACCATAAGCAAAAACATTTTTGTCCCCTACAAAAAACAACAATGTTGTAAATGGATCCATAATGCAAAAAGGGAAAATATTTTGTCCCATGCCCTGATAAAATGACCATTTCGGAATTCCATCAGTTTTAAAATAATTTAATATTTGAGCAAACTGAGGATAATTGGCATTAATGGAATCGCTGCCGATATCTTTAAATAAAAACAACTTTTTAAAAAATAAAAAATCTTTAAAAACAAAGAAAAGGACTAACAATAAAATAACAGATATAATTATATGATTATATTTATCAATAAAGTTATCAAAAGTGTTAGGGAGAAGGGATTTCTCATTTATTGGTTTTTTGTTTGGTTGTTTTTTTATAATAGGATTATGTTTATTTTTCTTCATGGTATTAAATGAATTGAATGTTTGCCATATTTATTTTCATTTACAGGTCGCTCCTAACGGAGCTTTTCAATTAATTTTTAATTTTGGTTTTATAAACAGTATGCTACTACGTAGCAAAAGCTTATTAATTATTGATCTTATATTCTATAAATAGTGAACTACTGCGTAGCTAAAAAATTATTTATATGATGTTACGCAAATGTAAAATTTATTCATAAATAATTTACTCTTAAAAAAATCACTCTTTGTTTGGAATTCAGGGCGCTCCTAACGGAGCTTTTAATTAATTATTAATTTTTGTTCTATAAACAGTACGCTACTACGTAGCTAAATACTTGAATAAATTAATATTAATAGACTGACACTTCCTATTTTATTTCTTTTTTAAACGCTTAAATTAATTAATGGAAATTTATTTAAGCGTTTAAAAAAGAAATA
>JAAXXA010000379.1 GCA_013334735.1 Bacteroidota bacterium | reverse complement strand
GTGTATAAAAATTTGTATTAAATATAACAATCTAATAAAATAATTATGGAAAATACATCATTAAAATCTTTTAAACGTTTTTTTGATCACAAAGGAAGCGTCGCACCCATTGCAGAAAAAGCAAATAGAAATTTTGTTTTTAAAAAGAAAAACATTGTTAATCTTCAACAAAGGTTACATTATTTTGCGGTAGGACACGTATTTAAAAATATTGATACCGAAAATATTTTTAATGTTTGTTTAGATGAGGAACTAAAAGGAAAAAGACCAACAAAATTTTTAGCACTACAGTTATCTAATTTTACATTTTATAATAATTTAGAAGCAATATTAGAAAACATCAGAAATATAAACAGTCATTTTATTCACGATTTTGATTTGTTAAAATTAGATAATATTAAGAGTAAAATTGATAATAGTATTATTGATTTTTTGAAGCAAAGTTTTGAATTGTCTGTTTTGCAAACATATTTAAATGAAAATGAAATTACTTATGAAGATTTTCGCAAATCAGAAAATATGGAAAAGGAAATTGTTCATTTCCTTTTAGAAAAATTTTATCCTTTAAATGATAAAAGAAAAGACTTAAACGAAGAAGATTTAAAAAGATTAAGCGAATATAAAGAATTAAGAAATGATTTTAAACAAAAATCAGTGGAAGATGCCATTGAAAGCATTCTCTTTATTAATGTTAATGAAACAATAGAATGGAAGCTCTTTGAAATATATAAAGTATTTGATATTACATCTGGTAAATATCTTTCTTTTGAAGCTTGCTTATTTTTACTTACAATGTTTTTGTATAAAGGAGAAGCAAATCAATTAATCTCTAAAATAAAGGGATTTAAAAGAAGTGATGATAACAAATACCGAAGCAAACGTAATCTATTTTCGTTTTTTTCAAAGAAATTTAGCAGGCAGGATATTGATAGTGGAGAAAACCATCTAGTAAAGTTTAGAGATTTGGTTCAATACCTAAATCATTATCCATCTATTTGGAACAAAGACTTGGAATTGGAATCAGGTAACATAATAATGACTGAAAAATTGAAAGAAAAAATTATTAAAATGGAGATAAATCGTTGTTTTCCTGATTTAATATCCGACAATGATTTTACTCAATTTGCTATCCATTATTTATTTAATAATAAGGAAATTTTAGAAAAAGATAATAAGAGCCTATATATTGATATTATTGATAAAAATGATGAAATAAGAAAAATTTATTATCTTATTAAAAATGATAAAATAAATTTATAAGAGTTTAAAGAAAATACTTTTAAATTGTATGCTTTAGAATATGTTGTAAAAAAATATTTCAGTGATAATAAAAAGTATTTTGATTATAAAAAGAAGCGATTTTATAAAAAAGAACGAGATTTTAATATAGAACTAAATTTAAATAATACAGTTGAAAAACTTAAAACACGCATTGCTAAAAATCTTTTATTTGTTTCTTATGGAAGAAATCATGATCGATTTATGGATTATGCTACACGTTTTTTAGCAGAGTCGAATTATTTTGGTAAGGACGCAGAATTTAAAATGTACCAGTTTTTTTCATCAGATGAACAAAACAATGAATTAATCAAAAAGAGAGAAGAATATGAGAAAATGCACAAAGATTCAGTTGAACAAAAAGAAGCAAAAAAGAAATACGACAACCTGAAATTTCATCAGGGAAAGCTAGTACATTATAGTACCTTCGAAAGTCATCTTAAAAACTATGAAAGTTGGGATACCCCTTTTGTTATTGAAAACAATGCGGTTCATGTTAGAATTACTTTTTTTAATGGAATAAAAAAAATAGTAACTATTCAACGAAATTTAATGATTTATTTTTTAGAAGATTCTTTGCATAATATTTCAAGAATTCAAATTGAAAATTCAGGAATATATTTGCTTGATAGTTATTATACGCATCATAAAGTTGAGTTTGATAGAAGTAAATTATTCTTACAACAAAATACTTCAATTAGTAATGATGATAAAGCTGCTTTTAAAAAGATTTTACCTAGAAGATTATTGCATCATTACTCTCCGGCAATACAAAATAATTTACCTGAATTTACTACTTTTCAGTTGCTATTGGAAAAAGCTAAGAAATCAGAAAAAAGATATGAAAATCTTAAAGTAAAGGCAGAGAAAGAGAAAAATTTAGATGATTTTATTAAACGTAATAAAGGCAGACAATTTAAATTACAGTTTATACGTAAGGCTTGTCATTTGATGTATTTTAAAGATAGTTATTTGCAGCAGATTAAAGCAGAGGGGCATCATAAACGCTTTCATATAAGTAAAGATGAGTTTAACGACTTTTCAAAGTGGATGTATGCATTTGACGACACACCTAAATACAAAGAATATTTACAAGAATTATTCTCGCAAAAAGGATTTTTCAACAATTCCGAGTATAAAATCTTGTTTGAAAAAAGTAGCTCGTTAGATGAGATGTATAAAAGAACAAAAATAAATTATGAAGAATGGTTAAAAATTTTTAATCCTGAGAATAAAGCAACCAATAAATATACTTTAAGTAATTATGAGAAATTTTTCAAAAATGAGTTGTTTTATATAAATGTGCCACATTTTATTAAGTTTTTGGAAGGTAAGAAAACTCTAAGCCGAAATGAAAATGGAAATATAATATATAAATCATTAATTAATAAAGATTTTTTAATTGAAGACTACTATTATAAGGATAAATTAGAAAAAGTTGAGTATCAATCTTGTGGCAAATTATATAACAAACTAAAAACAGTAAGATTAGAAGATTCTTTATTGTATGAATTGGCAATTTATTATCTGGAAATAGATAATACAATAATAAAAAAAGTAAAAACAAACATAGTTGAATTATTAACAAAACCAATCGTTTTTAATATCAATGATGTTCAAAATAATCACATTTACGATTTAATAATCCCATTTAATAAAATTGATTCTTATGTAGAATTAATTAAACACAAAGAGGAACAAGAACAGGATAAAAGATATAAAGGATCTTCATTTATATGCAATTTACATTCTTATATAGAAAATGTATTAGTAAATGAAATAGATGAAAATAAAGAAATTAATTTAATTTATAAAAATTACATTCGCGATAAAGTGCTTAGTTTCGATGATATAAATAAAATTAACAATCACCTTATCCGTAATTCAATAATGTTTACTAAAGTTGATTTAGCATTGGAAGAATATTTTATTTTAAAAGACTTTATATCTATTAAAAAAAACAATAGAATTACATTTAATGAAATAGTAAATTTGGCTAATTCATATATTGATGAAAAAATCCGAAACAAGGCATTTCATTTTGGTATTCCAAATGAAAGTTATAAAGTTATTTTAACCGGAATAGAAATGAAATTTATACAAAAGGAAATTAAACCAATTAAATATTCAGAATATAACAATTTAAGCAAACCTTTGAAATCAGTCTGCAATGCTTTATTGGATACAATTCATAATGATTATTTTGATAGAAAAGAAGATGATAAAAATAGAAGAGAAAAAGCAAACAAAAAATATTTTCAAAATGTGATATTAGGCAAATAATTATTTTTATAAAGTGTGTTTGAAAATTATTGAAGAGTTTAAAAATTATATTTAAAAATTTGTGGAAATTAAAATTGTTCATTGAAATATTGAGAATATTTAATAATACAAAATGATACTTTACCCTTAATTTAACAAGGCATACAGCATATTATGTTGTAACTGCCTTTATTTTGAAGGGTAAACACAACCATACTCTTATTACTCTTCCTGAGTCTACCGTTGTAACTGCCTTTATTTTGAAGGGTAAACACAACCCG
>JAAXXA010000378.1 GCA_013334735.1 Bacteroidota bacterium | reverse complement strand
TATTACTAGCACTTCCTTGTTTACCTACGATGTTATAATTTCCTCCGCCACTAGTAGGATTTATCCATGCTGATATAGAAAATATTTTACCACCGCTTACGAAATCATTTGAAATGCTAATAATAGTTTTCAATTTGCATTGGATGGATCTGGTTATCTTTATGTTGTTAGGTCTAATGTAACAGTATGTTTTACTTCAACAGGAACTGTAACTTTTAATAGTTGGAACCATGTTGCTTTAACCTATAATACTTCAAGTGGCGCTTATGTATTTTATATTAACGGTTCTGCCAGCGGTTCAGGTACATATGCTTATTCATTTGCTGCTTGTAATAATACACTTGGATATCAGGTTAATTCCATCGGAACACCGGGTGAATTTTATAAAGGAAGTATGGACGATGCCGCAATTTTTAATAGGGTATTGACCTCAACGGAAATATCACAACTTTACATTGGCTTCCCTACGATTACTTTAAGTGCAAATGCTCCTTCTTTAGCTAGTCTGTGCGTGGGAACAACAAAAGTTACAATACAAAGTTTTAGTATAGCGGTTACTAATGCCAACGGAAATCTTACGGATATTGGCTTTACTACAACAGGAACTTATGTTCAGGCAGACATTACTAAATATCAATTATGTTATAGAGCAGCTACAAACGATATATCCGGCGCTTCTCAATTAGGAACCGATTTGGCTTCTTCAGGAAATGCCGGCGCTCGTATTTTTGCGGCTTTTTCAAGTCCAACTCTTACTGCCGGGACCACATATTATTTCTGGATAACAGCAGATATTGCTTCAGGAGCAACCAATAATAATACTATTGCTGTTAATGCAATTGCCACTACAGACCTTACTTCTACAAGTACTAAAGCCGGAAGTACTTCTGGTGGTGGTACGCAAACTTTTAAAACCACTCCTTCTACTGCCACTAATGGTTCTACTCAAACTATATATATTCCCGGTAGTACAACTCTTTCTGGAAATAGTCCGACTTATGGAACAGGAGCATGGACAGTTGTCAGTGGACCAAGCACTTCGTCAAGCCAATTTGGAAATACATCTTCCTATAATACAACCTTCACACCTGCGGGCGGAGCAGGAAGTTATGTGTTACGCTGGACAATCAGCAATTCACCTTGTACATCATCTTCTAGTGATGCAACCATTACAACTATAGCATACATACCCGCTACAGTTGACTGGAATAGCAGCAATGTGCAGGAAATTACGTTGTCTGCCTGTCGTTCTTTTACATTTACAAATGGCAAGAGTGGCGGGATTTATTCTTTGTTGATAAAACAGAATGGCACAGGCGGTTGGACTGTTAGCTGGCCTGCTAATGTGAAATGGGCTGGTGGCATAGTGCCAACATTGACTCCATCAGCCAATGCAGTTGACATTGTGAAATTTCTATATGACGGCACCAATTATTTCGGAATACCGTCATCAGATTTTAAATAATTGTATTATATTGTAGTATAAAATATTTGTGTTGTATAAAAGGGTATTTAAAATTTCAAACCTATGAAAAAAGTAAATCGCATATCAGAATATAATAAAGCAAAAAATCAATATTGTGGTACAACTCTTCTCCGGTTTATTTTGTGCGGGTTTGATGGAAGGAGAATAGAATTATTTAAAACAAAGTCTTTATTAATACTATTTTTTGGAGTGATGACTTTTAATTTGATAAGTTTTTCTTCTCATGCTCAGACTGTGCAAGTATTAGCTGTTGGCGGTGGCGGTGGGGGCGCATTTGGCGGTGGCGGTGGTGGTGGTTATCAATATAACTCTTCTTTTGCCGTAACTTCGCAAGCATACACTGTTATTGTTGGCGAAGGGGGTTCAGGTAAAAACGGTTGGGATGTCAATGGTGTTAATGGAACAAATAGTGTTTTTAGCACAATTACAGCTTATGGAGGAGGAGGAGGAGCTAAATATCCTAATGCAGGTTATACTGGCAATGGCGTTGATGGAGGTTGTGGCGGTGGTGGTTCGTGTCAGCATAATGAGGGTACGTTTACCGGTGGAGCTGGTTCGCAGGGATATAATGGAGGAACTAATGGCGGTTATCGGGGTATTGACAATCCTGTTGCGCAGGGTGTAGCTGGTGGTGGTGGTGGTGCAGGAGCTGTTGGAGGAAATGCTACTAGCACATCAGTTGCCGGAAATGGTGGAAATGGTTTGTCTAATTCAATTTCAGGAACATCGGTTTATTATGCAGGTGGTGGTGGTGGTTGCGTATATGAGGTTGGAACTCCCGGAACCGGTGGTAATGGAGGAGGGGGCAATGGTGGACATACAACTTTAGATGGAACAAGTGGAACTGCAAATACTGGCGGCGGTGGTGGCGGTGGCGGTAATGGTCAGCTTGGAGGTAATGGAGGCTCGGGTATTGTTATAATTGCTTATCCTACAGGTGCACTTTCTGCTACAGGCGGGACTATCACAACTTCAGGCGGCAACACTATCCATACTTTTACAAGTAGCGGAACTTTTAATGTTCTTCCTGCTCCTGCAACTGTGGACTGGAACAAAAGCAATGTGCAGGAAATCACTCTGACTGCAAATCGTTCATTTACATTTACAAATGGCAAAAGTGGGGGTGTTTATTCCTTGCTGGTAAAACAGAATAGCACTGGAGGTTATACAGTTACATGGCCCGCAAGTATTAAATGGATAGGTGTTACTGCGCCAACTTTAAATACAGGAGCTAATGCAACCGCTCTTATAAAATTTTTATATGATGGAACGAATTATCTCGAAAATGGGATATTCCAATATTAATTATGAATTATCAATTACGAATTACGAATTACGAATTACGAATAACCAATAACCAATAACCAATAAAGAATAACCATTAACGAATAACGAATAACGAATAACGAATAACCAATAACCAATAACCAATAACCAATAACCAATAACCAATAACCAATAACCAATAACCAATAACCAATAACCAATAAAGAATAACCATTAACGAATAACGAATAACGAATAACCAATAACCAATAACCAATAACCAATAACCATTAACCATTAACCATTAACCATTACTTTTTTCCTGTTTTCTTTTCTTCAATCATTTTTTGCAATGAATACATTTCGTCACGTAATCGGGCTGCTTCAATAAAATCAAGTTCTCTGGCTGCTTTATCCATAAATTTACGTACTTGTGAGAGATTTTTTTGCAACTGTTCTTTAGTCATGTAATTGACTACAGGGTCGGCAGCAATATCAAAATTTTCATTTTCAATATACGCTTTTGGTGCTTTGTTCTTTCCGTTTGCAACAGACGTTTGCATGAAAATAGATTCTTTTGATTTGTTTATTTGAGTGGGTGTTATATTATTTACTTCGTTATATTTTAATTGTATTTCGCGACGGCGGCTTGTTTCATCCATTGTACGTTTCATGGATTGAGTAATTTTGTCTGCATAAAAAATTACTTTGCTGTTTATGTTTCTTGCAGCGCGTCCTGCTGTTTGAGTAAGCGATTTCTCGGAACGCAGAAAACCCTCTTTATCAGCATCAAGTATGGCAACTAATGAAACCTCAGGCAGATCAAGTCCTTCACGCAAAAGGTTTACTCCTATAAGAACATCAAAAGTACCAAGACGTAAATCACGCAATATTTCAACTCTATCAAGGGTAGCAACATCAGAGTGAATATACCTGCATTGAATATCTAGTTTTGTAAGATATTTCGACAACTCTTCCGCCATGCGCTTTGTAAGGGTTGTTACGAGTACTCTTTCCTTTAATATAACACGTTTCTCAATTTCATCTAAAAGGTCATCAACCTGATTCTGG
>JAAXXA010000377.1 GCA_013334735.1 Bacteroidota bacterium | reverse complement strand
TACTACCCAAATTATTGTGATTAAATAATTTAAGATTTCGGAATCAAAAATTCTAATATAAACATTTGTAAAAATAAGTATTACCCCACAAAGTATTTGAGCAAACAACTTAATTAATGGCTTTGTGTCATAAGCATCATCAAACAAACCGAGCAAAAAGCCAATAGTTGAGGCAATTATGACCCCCAAAAAATTAAGATTTAAAAAATATATACTATTTTCAAAAATGAACGAATATCCGATTATAGATAAAAGGAAAATAATATAGAAAGAAATTCCGCCAATAGCTGGTTTTGACTCTGAGCTCCAACGTATAACTGTTTCTCCATTGTTTCTTATGCCTAACGTTTTTGTAAATTTGAGAAATAAAGAGTTGATTAGAATTGAAAACGCTGAGCAAACAATAAAAAAAACAATAAATTCTATAATTTTTATTAACGACATACTTTTTTATTTTAAAATTACAAATATGAATAAAATACTTCCTAAAACATAGAATTAAATTGTTTAAAAGAATCAGCTGCCTTATCTCTTTCAGAAACTAAAGGGTTTTTATACTCCCAATTGATATTTAAATCGGGATCGTCCCACCTAATTGATTTTTCGGATTCTTTATTATAAATTTGAGTGCATTTGTAAACAAATATAGTATTATTTTCGAGAGATAAAAATCCATGAGCAAAACCAGGGGGAATCCAAAATATTTTATTATTTTTTTCTGATAATATTATAGAAAAATATTTTCCGTAATATTGAGATTTTTTTCTAATATCAACAGCAATATCAAGCGCCGAGCCTTTGATAACTCTAACTAATTTTCCCTGTTGAAAAGGCGGATTTTGAAAATGCAGTCCTCTAAGTGTACCTTTTGAAGAAACAGACTGATTGTCTTGCATAAATTCAGATTCTATCCCGAATTGTTTGAATTTTTGCTTATTATAAGTTTCAAAAAAACATCCACGAGGGTCGGTAAAAACATCCGGTTGAACTATTAAAAGATCAGGGATAAATACTTGTTTAACTTCCATGTATTTTATTTAAGATTTTTGATTTCAAACAGAGTATCAATTTTTTAAATCATAAATCTAAATTCACAAATCTAAAAATTATCACAAATTTTAATGTTTATTTACAAATTTGAAATATGTTTATTATCAGGCTTTTCTGAATATATTTTTAGTAATAAAATCTGATATTCTATCGAGTAAAAATTTCTTTCTGCGGGGTTTAAGATGGTCTTCATCATAGTAACCGTATCCGTATCCATAAGCATAGCCATATCCGTATCCGTATCCATATCCATATCCGGCTCCATAAGAATACCCTTTACCATAAGAATAACCAGAGTGGTTTGATTCAACTGCGTTGAGAACAATAGCAAGTTTTTTGATGCCTGTTTCATTTACAAGACGTTCAACATTTTGAACAAATATTCTCTTCGAGTGATTTGCTTTGAAAACATAAATTGGATAATCTGCCATAAGCAAACTTTCCATACCGTCAGTAACGATTCCGATAGGTGGATTATCAATAACTATAAAATCGTATTTCGATTTCAGATATCCGAGCAAATCTACCATCCTTTTTGTAAGCATAAGCTCAGATGGATTCGGAGGAATTGGTCCTGCTGTTATAAAATCAAGATTAACAATAGTACTATGCTGAATACATTCTTCCGCGTTGTTGAGCCCCATAAGAATAGTGCTAACCCCTTTTTTATTTTCAACACCAAAACCTAAATGTATTTTAGGTTTTCTAAGGTCAAAATCCATTACCAGTACTTTTTTTTCTGAAAAAGCAATAATACCGGAAAGGTTGATACAAACAAATGTTTTTCCTTCGCCGGAAATTGTTGAAGTTACTGAAATAATTTTGGGACCAGGTTCATTTGAAATAAATTGCAGGTTAGTTCTTATAGAACGAAGTGATTCGGCTATTAGAGATTTTGGTTTATGGTTAACAATTAATTGTGATACAGGAATACTTTTTTTGTATTTTGGAATAATGCCTAAAACAGGAATATTTGTATATTTAACAATATCGGAAATACTTGTAATTTCGTTAAAAAATAAATATCGAGTAAAAATCAGCCCTAAACTTAATATTAGTGCTATCAAAATAGATCCGAAATAGATCATTCTGCTTTTTGGTGATATTGGAATGCTTGGAACCTTAGAATTTTCTAATGCTATTACGCTTGAAACATAACCAGCTCTTGAGATAGAATATTCCGCTTTTTGTTGAACCAGTTTATTATAAAATCCTTCGTTAATACTATACATTCTTTGGAGTCTGCTAAGTTCAAGAGTATTATATTTTTCTTTATCGATTGGAGCTGAAGCAATTGTTTGATAATCAGTTAAAAATTTATTTATGGTTGCTTTTTTCTCGGTTAAATTCGTTCTGAGGGTTTTAATAGCTTCTTTTAATAACTTTTTTTGTATTTCAATTTGATAATTCAGAGCTTCAATTTGCCCGCTATTTTTGGTAACTTCATATAATAATTGTTCTTTTTTTAATAACAAATTTTGTACTTCTGAAATAAAACCCGAAACGGCACCTTCAAATTGACTACTTGCAACAACAGCAATCATAGTATATATATCTATATCTTTGTTTTTAAGATTTTTTTCTATTTCTGTTAACGAAGCTTCTTCAATTTCAATAACTACAATTTGATTTTCAAAATCGTTTATCCTTGTATATACATTTGGGAGGGGGGAGTTAATAACAGAATCAATATTGTGTTCTTTTTTAAAATTATCAAGATCCGCTTCTGATTTGAATAATGTGTCATAAACTTGTTTGAGCTGATTGTCAATAAATTGGAGGATATTGTTTGCGCTTTCTGCAGCTTTCTGTACTCCATATATTTTAAATTCTTCAACTATACTGTTTACAATATCATTTGCTTTAACAGGATCATTATCTTTTATTGAAATTTGAATAGTTTTAGACTCTTCGCTAGCAATAATAACAGAGAGGTTTGGAGAGTATGTTGAAACAATGTTGTCTGGATTGTTTATTATAAAAAATAACGAATTTTGATTTAAGATTCCTTGATTATAATCAATTTTACCAGAGTTAACAATTTTAATATTTAATTCTCCTTCAGGGATAATAGCTTTTTGGTTTATATTAAATTCTTTTTCGAATTTTTTTGCATCTTTTGATTTTGAATAATAAAGTTTGTATTTATTTTTTGAAATGAACTTTATATAAATCGGAATTCCGTAAATTGACGATTCTGTTACTTTAGCATCTACAGTATATGGCGCTGTTTTATATTGTTCGTACGCTAAAATCCTACCTTCGTAAAAATAGCTGACTTTTAAAGGAAGTTTATTTAATACTTGGGCGAGAAAAACAGATGAGGAAATTATTCCTTTTGCCTGATTAAGTTCATTATATGAGTCATTAAAAACATTTTGAGTTCCAAGTGTTTTTGACAATTGTTCATTATTTGAGCTTATTTGGATTGTTGCGCTTGTTGAATAAAGAGGTAATGTATATCTTAAATAAATAAAAGCGCCAAAAGTTATAATTCCAACAAAAAACACTATGTAAATCAAACTTTTTCTTGCTATTAATAAAAAAAGCTTTACATCAATTTCTTCATTAATATTTGATATTTTTTTTAATGCCATTTATTTTATTTAAAGACTTGATAAATTAGTAAAAGTAGAGATGCTAAAGACATATATGGAGCAACAAACGATGTGATTTTACCGGAAATATCTAATTTAGGTCTTATAATGATAATGTCGTTTGCCTGTAAAATAAGATTCGCTTTTTTCATCCCCTCAAGAGTTGATAAATCTACAAGGAATACTTG
>JAAXXA010000376.1 GCA_013334735.1 Bacteroidota bacterium | reverse complement strand
TACCAACTGAGCTACGACGCCATCTCGTTTTAACGAAGTTGCAAAATTAAAAACATTTTTCAATAATTAAAATATTTTTTACTTAAAAAAGAATATACATAGATTTTATACGATAGTTGTAGGGATTCCTTTTTATATTTTAATATTTATTTATATTTGCACTATTAACATAACATAAATACTTAATGACACAATTTCCGGATTTTATTCAGTCTAAGCTATCGAATGTAGGGACTTCTATTTTTGCAGTTATGTCGCAATTGGCAAACGAGCATAACGCGATTAATCTTTCGCAGGGATTTCCTGATTTTGATTGTTCGAATAAACTTAAAAGCCTAGTTTATGAATACATGAAAAGAGGGTTTAATCAATATGCGCCTATGCAAGGGATTATACCATTAAGAGAAGCTATTGCAGAAAAGACTAAATCAATTTACTCGGTTGAGTACAATCCTGAAACAGAAATAACAGTAACAGCGGGCGCTACAGAAGCATTATTTTCCGCAATATCTGCATTTGTAAAAGAAGGTGATGAAGTAATCGTTTTTGAACCGGCTTACGACAGCTATGTTCCTGCTATTCTATTAAACGGAGGTATTCCTATTTACGGTAAGTTAAGCGGACCTGATTATAAAATAAATTGGGATGAAACTCAAAAAATGGTAAGCCAGCGTACACGCATGATAATAATTAATTCGCCTCATAATCCCACGGGTAGCGTGCTTGCCGCGGAAGACATGAAAAGACTTGAAAAAATAACTAAAAACACTAATATAATAATATTGAGTGACGAGGTTTATGAACATATCATTTTTGACAAATTGCAGCATCAGAGTGTATGCCGTTATCCAAAACTTATGGAAAGAAGCATTGTGATAAGCTCATTTGGCAAAACATTTCATACCACAGGATGGAAAACAGGCTATTGTGTAGCGCCGGGAAACCTGATGTCGGAATTTCGTAAAGCGCATCAGTTCGTAGTTTATGCATCCAATACGCCTGTTCAATATGCCGTTGCTGATTTTTTAAAAGACAAAAATAATTACAGCGAACTCAACGATTTTTATCAGAAAAAACGCGATTATTTTAATAATGCCTTAAAAAGTTCACGATTCAAAATAACACCATCATCAGGAACATATTTCCAGTTATTAGATTACAGTAATATTTCCGATGAAAAAGAATTTGATTTTGCAGTTCGCCTGACAAAAGAATATAAAATAGCCTCAATTCCGGTTTCTGTTTTCTACCACAAAAAAGATGAAAACAGAGTACTCAGATTTTGCTTTGCCAAAGGTGAAGCTACTATTGATAAAGCCGCGGAGATATTATGCAAGATATAAAAGTTGCCATTATTCAGACAGATTTATTTTGGGAAAATGTTCAGAGTAATCTGTTAAAATTAGATCAGGATATTTCAAAAATATCTGAAGCTATTGATATTATTGTGCTTCCGGAAATGTTCAACACCGGATTTTCGATGAATCCTTCTGTTTGTGCCGGTAATACTGATTGTGTTACGATGCAGTGGATTAAAAAGAAAGCTCTTGAAAAAAATTGCGTTATTATCGGAAGCCTTTTAATTGCTGAAAAAGGAAAGTTTTTTAACAGACTTTTTTGGATGCAGCCCGATGGTAATTTTAAATATTACGATAAAAAACATTTATTTCGTTTTGGTAAAGAACACGATGTTTTTTCGCCCGGAAACAAAAAGCTGATCACATCATTAAAAGGATGGAATTTCAGACCTCTTGTTTGCTATGACTTACGATTTCCCGTGTGGAGTAAGAATGTTTTTATTAATGAAAATTACGAATACGACTGTTTGATATATATTGCCAATTGGCCCGAAAAAAGAAAACATGCATGGATTTCACTTCTTATTGCAAGAGCGATAGAAAATCAAGCTTATGTAATAGGCGTAAATCGTGTAGGTACAGATGGAAAAGGAAATGTACATTCCGGCGATTCTTTGGTTATTGATCCAAAAGGAAATATTATTTTGCAACTCCCGTCCCACAAGGAAGTTACAGAAGTTATAACTTTATCTTACTCTGAAATGCAAACCTACCGGACACAATTTCCTGTTGCGCTTGATTGGGACAAATTTCAGATATTCTAAGCGTTTATTATATAATAACCTTGTCAAATTATATTGCAAAGTGTAAATTTTAAAATAAAATCTCTTGTGTTTGCTACTATTGTACATTTTGCAATTTACATTTCGACAGGCTCAATACATCGCAATTTGAATTTTACATTCTTTAAAAAATTTGTATAGTTTCTTGCTTTACAAGCACTAAGCGTTTGAGTTTGTGTTTTTCAGCAAATTTCAACTGTTCAAATATTGAAAAATATCTGATACCGTTTAGCTTTCTGTAATATTACTTCGTAATGAATAAACACAAAGCAAATCGGCATATACCAATCTATTTTTTCTAATTCGATTGTATTTTTAGAAAAAAGATTGGTATGATACCTATCGGCTTTATTCTAAAATCCTCCAATTAGTTTTCTCATTCATTACGACAAATTGCTTATTTGTCATAGTTATTTCCTTATTCATTATATTTTATTTTTTAAATGATTATTTATTTTTTACGTTTGTAGCTAATGAACGATACATGTATAGCTTAATAATACCGAATTGCGTTCATACGTGCAATTTAATTCTTAAATTTCAATGAAAGCAGTTCGGCATAATACCAAGTAAGCATTCTTCGCCGAGGCGAATCAATATTACATCTTTGAATGCAACTTGGTATAACAAGTATATAAAAAAAATTATATGAGTTTTAAGACAATTATTCCGGATAGATACACCGATGAAACGCGAATCGACAGATATAAGTACATTAATGTTTACAAGGTAAATCAACATTATGTAAAGTTATTAGTTGTTGATAAATATGATAAGAAAAACGAACATACTATACTTATTGAAAAAGACGATTACGAAAAAGTTTCAGAACATCACTGGGGAGGTACAAAAGGTCAGCGTCCCCCATGTACACGTATTGGTAAAAAATCGCCTACAATTGGGCAGTATGTTGGCAATTCCAATTTAAGGATTTGCGGAAAAGTAAAAGGTAAAACTTTATGGGATTTGAGAAAGAACCAGTATTCGGAAACAGGGAATGTTTATACTTCCATTTGTAAGGATACCATGAAATTAGAAATATATCGCAGAAATGGCGCCCCATATTTAGTCATTTTCGACAAAGAAGATTATTTACTTATTTCCAAATTTATCTGGAGAGTAGAAAAGGACAGTAACAATACATATAGTGTAGTTACTTTAGACAATAATAAACAACTATCGATGCATTGCTATTTATTAAAATCGCATGGACAAAAGCCCGGGAACAAAGGATGCAGAGGTATTGAATGTAAAGATAATATGTTTGATTTCAGAAAAGGTATATTATTTAAAAAACATGCTTTAAATATTTATTCATTTATAGATGATGATACTGTAGAGCTTACAATAAATTCCGTACATGGAATTATAAAAATAATTTTCGACAGTAAGGAATATGAAAACGTATCAGGCATCAGTTGGATTTACAAACGACACGGTTCAATATGGACTATCTCAAATTATAAACATGGGTATTTAAAGCGATTCATTATTTTAGGTAAAACAGAAAAAAAATTCAGATATATAATTGAAAAAAAAGATGAGTCAGGCAGATTCGACTTCAGGAAAAAAACACTCTTGGATTGCCTGAAATGATACCGATTAGCTTTCTGTAATATTATTTAGTAAAGAATAAACACAAAGCAAATCGGCATATACCAATCTATTTTTTCTAATTCGATTGTATCTTTTAGAAAAAAGATTGGTATTAGATA
>JAAXXA010000375.1:2468-3857 GCA_013334735.1 Bacteroidota bacterium | reverse complement strand
GTCCTTTCAAAACCCAAAGGAGAAATAGATCCGCAACCGGTAATAGCAATTAATTCGTCTTTATTGTTATACATATTGTTAAGATTAACGGCATGCAAAATTAATAATATTGATAAACAGGCATAAAGAAAAATAAAAAATTTGCTTCATAATAACAAACACTTGTTATTGTTTTTACCTTTTGTTGCTTGAGGGAAATAATAAAAATCTTATTTTTGCTAAATATGAAGGACACTATTGTCTGACAAAATGACCTAAATAAAGTACTGGCAAGAGTTTTGTCAATCGGCAATGCCAAATTAAGTTTGTATAAACAAACTGCATTTTTTTTCAAAAGTCAGCAGTCCGCCTATGGCGGAGGAATCGGCAATCAGCAGTCCGCAAAACATTACGCTTTGCCAACTGCCCATTTGATAATGAATACTTATATTATATGCAAACACTAACTGAGCGGATTTTATATTAAACCTTAATAGAGAAGTTGAAAATGAATAAAAAGAAAAGTTCAAAAAACATTATGAAAGATAATGACGAAATGTTCCAAGAAAAAGAAGCCACTGTAACTGACAAAGAGTCACAAAACACGCCAGAAGAAAAGTCAGAACAAAACGAAAAGATCGAAGAAAAAGAAAAAGGAGTTAAGGAACCTACTTCCGAAGAAAAATGCGGAATTTTAAACGATAAGTTACTGCGATTACACGCAGAATTCGACAATTATCGTAAAAGAACCATAAAAGAAAGAATTGAACTGAGCAAGACGGCTTCAGAAGATGTTATTAAATCGTTGCTTCCTGTTATTGATGATATGGAAAGAGCAATTAAATCACAGGAAACCAATACTGAAGCAAATGCAATGATAGAGGGAATATGCCTGATTTATCAAAAATTAAAAAATATTCTTTCTCAAAAAGGCGTTGAAGAAATTAATGCAACAGGAGAAACTTTTAATACTGATTTCCATGAAGCGCTATCAAACATACCTGCTGAATGTGATGATATGAAAGGAAAAGTTGTTGACGTTCTGGAAAAAGGTTATATGCTAAATGGAAAAGTTATTCGTTTTGCAAAAGTTGTAGTTGGGAATTAATATATAGAACGCTGATGAAGCTGATAATTATGATAGTCGCAGATAAAAAAATCATATTTTACTGTTTATAGGTTGAAATGTTGCATAATAAAAATTGGCAGTCAACAATAAACAATCAGCAATTGAGAACAATTCAAAACTTATGATTTTAATATAAATGCGGAAATTTATCCCGTTTGCAACATAAATTATAAATAACCTGAATAATCATCATTACATTAAAAATGATATTATAAATTAAATATGGCAAAAAGAGATTATTACGAAATATTAGGTGTGTCGAAAAATGCGACAGAAGCCTA
>JAAXXA010000375.1:0-2458 GCA_013334735.1 Bacteroidota bacterium | reverse complement strand
CCCGACAAAAATCCAGGCAATAAAGAATCTGAAGAGCATTTTAAGGAAGCAGCCGAAGCTTACGAAATACTTAGCAACCCTGAAAAACGCCAGCGATATGATCAATATGGTCATGCAGGAGTAGGTGGTGCATCAGGCTTTAACGGAGCAGGTATGAGCATGGATGATATTTTCAGTCATTTCGGGGATATATTTGGCGATATGTTCGGTGGCGGTGGTGGATTTAGTTCGCGGGGACAGCGTTCGAGAAGGGTTAACAGAGGCTCCAATATGAGAGTTAAAGTAAAACTATCTCTTGAAGAAATTTCAAAAGGTGTAGAAAAGAAAATAAAAGTAAGTAAATACGTTAGCTGTTCTGAGTGTAGTGGCACAGGAGCAAAAGGCGGATCTTCATACAGTACCTGCTCAACTTGCAAAGGGAGCGGTCATGTTACAAGAGTTACCAGTACATTTCTGGGGCAGATGCAAACTTCTTCAGTATGCCCCCAATGTGGCGGAGAAGGTCAGATTATTACCGATAAATGTAATACTTGCTTTGGAAACGGTATTGTTAAAGCAGACGAAATAATAAGCCTGAATATTCCGGCAGGTGTTGCAGAAGGTATGCAGCTTTCGGTAAGCGGAAAAGGTAACGCCGCTGCAAGAGGAGGAGTAAATGGCGATTTGATAGTTCTTATTGAAGAAGCCGAACATCCTGAATTAATAAGAGATGGCGAAAACCTTCTTTATGAACACTATATTACATTTCCAGATGCAGCAATAGGTACTACTATTGAAGTGCCAACCATCGACGGAAAAGCAAGAGTTAAAATAGAAGCAGGCACACAAGCCGGAAAAATATTACGTCTCAAAGGGAAAGGATTACCAAGCTTAAATTCATATTCACGTGGAGACTTACTTGTAAGTATAAATGTTTGGACACCCCAAAACCTAAGCAAAGAAGAAAAAGCTATACTCGAAAAATTAAAAGATTCTAATAACTTTAAACCAAATCCGGGGATAAAAGACAAAAATTTATTTGAGAGGATGAAGGAGATGTTTAGGTAAGGGACAAGTTGACAAGGCAAAAGGGATAAGGCAGAAGTTGGCAGTCAGCAGTTGACAGTCAACAACCTGCAATCCGCAAACAGAATTCGTAATTCGTAATTGATAATTCGTAATTGATAATTCGTAATTAATAATTCGTAATTGATAACAAATGGATTTATTTAACGCAAAAAATATTACAAAAAGGTTTGCAAATCATACAGCTTTAGAAAAAGTAAGTATTTCGGTACCTCCACAAAGTATTTTCGGGCTATTGGGACCAAATGGAGCGGGAAAAACTACACTTATCAGAATTATTAACCAGATTACAGGACCTGATGAAGGTGAACTTTTTTTTAACGGTGAGAAATTAAAACCTGAACATGTTGAACTGATTGGATATTTACCTGAGGAGCGGGGATTATACAAAAAAATGAAAGTTGGCGAACAAGCTTTGTATCTGGCGCAACTAAAAGGTCTTTCGAAAAGAGATGCGCTAAAAAAGCTTAAATACTGGTTCGAAAAATTTGAAATTCAGGCATGGTGGAACCGCAAAGTAGAAGAACTTTCAAAGGGTATGCAACAAAAAATTCAATTCATTGTTACAATTTTGCATGAACCTAAATTATTAATATTTGATGAACCTTTCAGTGGTTTCGACCCGATAAACGTCAATTTGCTAAAGGACGAAATTCTTAATCTTAGAAATAACGGCAGTACAATAATTTTTTCTACTCATAATATGGCTTCTGTTGAAGAACTGTGCGATTATATAGCCCTAATTAACAAATCGAAAAAAATTCTTGACGGAAGTGTAAAAGAAATAAGGAAACAGTTTAAAACAAATACTTACGAATTTGAACTAAATAATATTCAAAACGACATAAAAAGCATTATGAATGGCAAATTCCAATTAATTGATGAAAATAAAGCGGATAATATTACAAAAATAAAAATAAAAACCGAAACAGGAATCCTTCAAAACGAGCTACTACAAGCAATTTTACCCTTTGCAGAAATTATTTCATTTAAAGAAGTTATCCCTTGCATGAACGATATTTTTATTTCACAAATTAAAAACGATAATCCTTTTAATAGCTAAAAAAATCTCTATAAAATTTATTCATATTGTCATATCGAACGTAGTGAGATATTTAAACCTTAAACCCGAATAAAGATTTCTCCCTGTAGTTAAATGACAAAGAGAAAATGGTCGAAGTGGCAATAGAATTAATAGTTTTTTAGCAACGATTTGATAAAACAAATTCATTTTTAATAAAATATTATGAAAAAGATTCTAATAATTATCAAAAGAGAATACTTGTCGAGAGTAAAAAAACGCTCATTTATTGTAATGACTATTCTCGGACCATTGTTAATGGCAGCCATGTTTATAGTCCCGGTTTATATTGCACAAATGTCGGAAGGCACT
>JAAXXA010000374.1 GCA_013334735.1 Bacteroidota bacterium | reverse complement strand
ACGACCTCAGCGAGGTCGCAGATTATTATATCGTTAATGTTTTTAAAAACATTTGATGTATCATATTTCTTCTTGCAAAAATTTAAACAAAGATATGTGTTTTTTATGACGGAAGTATTTGCCTTTTAAAACAACGCTGCATACTTTTATGTGCTTATGTTTTGATTATTTTTTTTGAACGTCATCTTTTGGCGTGGTCATATCTTATTTTTGCATTTCACAAAAGTATTCAGGATTATTGCCAAGCAAAATTGCATATAGTGGAATTAATAAAGAAAAATTATTTTTAGCAATTGGAACGCTGATAACGCGGACTTGTGCTGAGCTTGACGAAGTAAAATTATGATATACGCGGATAATTTTTCTTATAATTGCGTTACAAATCCCCAGAAATACATTTTACAAACATTTTGTTCTTAGGAATATTAATAAACTTTAGACGAAATGTTTGTATAGGTTTTATATATTATATATACTTGCAGATTAATTTGAAATTTTAATTATTTTACAGGTTCTTAATAGATTTGCAAAAGATGATTAGAACCTGTTATGATGACCTGTCCCGACTTGTCGGTGATAGGAATAGTTTTGAAATTTTTATTTTTGCAACCGAACGCAGTGAGATCATGCATGCACTGAGCTTGTCGAAGCGAACACAAATAAAAGCAAAATATTTGGTGAATAAACTTGTTCCGTATCGGTATATAAACGCTTATACAATTTACATTCAAAGATATAATATTGAATTGAATGTTTACTTGGTATTATGCAGAACTGCTTTCATTGAAATATAAGAATTATATTGCCTGTATGAAAGCAAACGGTATTATAATCAATTATTACCAGATTTGCATTAACTTCAATATGTTTATAATTATATGTTTATAGTTGAGTAAAGTAATAAATGAAGTGTTATTGATATAATAGAAATTGCTGTGATACAGCAAGCCACGAGTTATAGCCAATGCTTAAAAGACACGAATGACAGACTTTTTGATGAAATATAACACATATTTGCATATAGACATATTCATGCAGACACATGATAAGAAAAATAAATTAATGTTTAACTAAAAAAATGTAATAATGAAAAAACTTTCAACATTCCTATTTTTTTTAGGAATAATACTATTTATGGCATGTGGGGCCAGCGATAAACAAGTAAAAGAAAAACAAAAACAGGATTCTTTAACGAAAGATTCTATGGCAAAAGTTGAAATTGCGAATTCTATCGCCAAAGAACAAAAAGCGAAAGCAGATTTAGAATTAAAAAAGTCATTAGATCCTGTTATAATAACTTTTATTGAATCAAAAACAAAAAACACCCCAATGGCAACTTATCGTATGTATTCATATTTCGTTAAAAATTATTTTGACGATAAAGAGACAAAAAATAAAATGATTAAAGTAGCTAGTAAATTGCCATATAGTAAGAATGGACTGACAGAAGTGTTTTTCTTCAACAACCAAAAAAAAATGCCAAATATGGATAAAATTTATGGGTGGGGTGATAATGAATCTCAAAATTCATGGAATGAAAAATATGGAAAATATTGTGTTGGTTATTATACAATGGGAGTAGATGATAATGGAACATTTTCAAAAGGTTGGAATTAAATATTCAAGAGGATTTTACTAATCGATACAAAGAATACATAAACTTTGACAATTTGAAATAAAAATGAACATAAACACATTTTAAACAAAATGAATAATTTATTAATACATGAAAATTCTTAAAATAATTCTTTTCATATTTCAATGGGGGCTAATTTTTTTTTCTGCATTAGCTTTAATATTTTCTTTTTGTGAAACTTATAACACCCCAATTTCATTTAATTATAATGGTTTTATAAATTTTATTAACATTTTTGCACCATTTAACATTCTTTTTGCTTCAACATTTGTTGTTTTAACTTCCAAATATTCTATTGAACAAATGTCTTTAATGAAGGAGTCAAATATTAATTTTGTAAAAAGTAATGAGCGTAATCAGTGGATTTCATTTCTTAATCCTCATATTGATGTGCTGGGCAAGACAGACTTTGAATTGAGAACTGATTTACTGAAAAAACTTCCTTTAATCCATGATTATCTTTTTAAAATAAATTATACTATTAAAGACATGCAAGAGTTAAAAGAATTTTTTGTTACATTTTTCATAAGTAAAATAGAAAAATATGAACAAAATCTTTTTTGGCTAAATATCGTTGTTTACCCAAATGATAATTACAGTTACTCTTTTGATAATTTTAATCGAATTTTTATTTTAATGATTAATGAAGAAAAATCTTATTCGAAAATTCAAGAAGATTTGAGGGAGTTATATATGATAGAAGTAAAAAAAATCAGTAAAGACTTTATAGACCAAATAAAATGGTCACAAAAAGCAACAGAATTTGGGAATAAATGCAATTAATAAAATGACCTATTGTACAACAAAAAATAAAAACAAGGGAAAACGGACAGATGCTCACTTACTATTGCCAAGGGCGACAAAGCACAGGCTATAACACGGGTTTTGCGTTAGTGGGCGGACAGTGCAAATATAAACATTTAAGCAATTAATAAACATATTACGGGCAGACAGGTAAGTGTTTCAAAAGCCCATCACCGCAAAGCCCGATACCGTTAGCTGCATGGCTGAATTACACCAACAATGACAAAAGAAAAACTTAAAATAGAAATCGCACAATTAAAAAAGGACATCTATTCGGATGACTGGGAGACGTCAAGAGATTCAGCGTGCAGACTTGGGAAAATTGGCGGTGATGAAGGTATTGATTTCTTAATTTCACTTTTAGCATCAGACGACCATAGTTTAATTAATATAGCAGCAATTGCATTACGTGACAATAAAGTCAATAGAGCTGTTTACCCTTTGTTGAAATCAATATTCAAAAAAGAAAATTTTAATTACAATGGCACTTTGGTTTATGCACTTGAAGAGCTTGACTGTAGCACAAAACTGGTGGAGATATTTAAAATTCTTTTTTACCATTCTTATGAATCGCAAATTTCAGCAAATCATATTTTAAATAAACAAATTTTTGCATTTACTCGTAATGACCTTTTAAAAATAAAAAAAATGTGGGATGACATAAAATTACATCCCGAAAAGAGTTCTGATTCTGACAGCGAAGAAGTTCGACGAGTAAGACAAAGCGCAGTTGATGGTTTTATGGGTTACTTGAAACCTAAAGTTAAAAAGACAAATAAGAAGTGACAATGAACAACTGTGACAGCCCAGCCGCATTACTGAAAAATACCACTTTCCCGCACTATCATCCCATTGAGCCCTCACATGTCTTTATTCAAATAGCTTGATTCAATTTTTTTTTTGGCATACTAACGTTTATAACAAATCATATTTTTATTCACATATCATTATTTCCAAAAAAACTAAAATTAACCTTTCCGTATTTTCTGTGTTCGAGGAATGAAGGGTGTTTCGAAAAATCATGAGTCTTGGAATGTTCAAGGATAAATATACCATCTTCCAGAAGCAACTTATTATTCATTACCAGATCGGGTAGTTTCTCAATATCCTTCATATCATAAGGAGGATCGGCAAAAATTACATTATACTTAGCTTTGCAAAAACCCAGAAATGCAAATACATCAGCTCTAACAGTGCGTATATTTGGGAAATTATATGTAACCGCTGCTCTGCGAATAAATTCATTACACCTGTTGTTAACATCAATGGCTGTAATTTCTTTAGCCCCTCTCGAGGCAAATTCAAATGAAATACTTCCTGTACCTGCAAAAAGTTCTAATACCGAAATTTCTTCGTAATCAACCCTGTTGTTAAGAATATTAAAAAGACTTTCTTTAGCAAAATCAGTAGTTGGGCGTAC
>JAAXXA010000373.1 GCA_013334735.1 Bacteroidota bacterium | reverse complement strand
TTGTTATTGCATAAGCTCTGACATAATAAAGAGTACCGTCAGTTAAACCTGTAACCGATGCATTAAACGATCCTGTTGTTCCCACGGAAATTGCTTTGCTGTTATTTGTAGTTGGACTTGTTGAAGTATTCCAACAGATACCACGCTCGGTTATCGTGGCTCCGCCGTCATCCGTAACATTTCCATTACCCGTGGCAGCATTTCCTGTGATATTTGTAACTGCTTGAGTTGTAACAGTTGGAGCAACTGAAGGAACTGTGTAATTTACTACTAATTTAGGGTCTTTGTCAGAGCCTGTTTCATCAGCATGATATGCATATGCACGAGTATATTTATCTCCTGTTGACCAAGTTCCGGTAAAATTATTATTTATATCCCATTCACTTTGAGTAGAAAATTTGGAAACGTCTGTTTTACTTATATTCGATAGTCCATTTGCATTTAAAGTAAAATCTTTATATGCTTGAGAAGATATGAAATTTGCAAATGTTATTTCACCAAAAGAAGTATGAGGTGTGTTTTGATAATCACTAATTGTTGCGCCTGTATTGCTTGCAGTTACAGCACCTGCAATATGAATATCTACTTCGCCAAGTAAATTATTGCTTATACCACAGTAATATAATGACAAAGTTGCGCTGCTTATTATATTATCGTCAGGTATTGAAGATGTATTAAATAAAAATAATCCGCGATAGTGTTCAGAAAATTGATTTGTGGTTACAGAATTCCATAAACCAAAAATTGGAAGAGAAGTTTGATTATCATACGCAAGAGTTCCATTCCCATTCCCATTTCTTAAAGTTGAATATGTTTCGTTTACACTACCTCTTCCAACAGTGCCATCAAATGTTGTCGTTTCAGGGTCGGAATCCGGATAAAAAGTAGAAGTAGCATCTGTAAACACCGGAAGTGTGGCAGTATTGAAATAATCAGCTTCTATGTGTTTTGTAAGTATATATTCATTAGGGTCGATTGTTATTTCTGCAGTTGATGTTAACATCGTTTTTTCAAAATCAAACCTGATAGGTTTTCTTTCATCCCAACCGCCTTTGGAATCCCATATATAAAAGTTTGCCCAGCCGTTTCCTCTTTTTTTATTGACATCTTTAAGTTTAACTGTTACATTTTCACCATTGTTGAACGTTTCCACTTCATCAGAGTAAATCACCCTAAACTGAAAATCGGTATTCTCAATAAACTTTTGGTTAAAACGGATAAACTTCCTCAATCTGGGCGCTGAACCTTGGTGTACCCAGTATATCAAGTCGGCGTTGATTTCCGGATAAGCATTAGGATAAACCACATATTGAGCTTTTCCCCAACCCAAATCTCCTATTTCTGTTTTGCCTTCCACATGAGCAGTTCCTAGCGCCTGTATTGTTTGTTCTAATGGTTTATCATAAATTATTTCATTTGTAAATATATCATATCTGTTGTTATTATTGAAAATAGCGGGTTCATCAGCATAAAAAGGAGCTGAAACTTCAAAAGGAGCTTCATTCATTTCAAAACCTTTATCTGTCTTAACAAACACTGGGTCAATTTTTTTCCAAGTACTGTTTTCATCCAAATAATTAATCCATTTGCTGTGAAACTCTGTTTGCCGTTTACCGCTATCCAATACAATAGTTTTGGAGTTGTATGAAAGGCGAAGTTCAGATGAGTCAATAATATTTGATACCTGAGCTTGGGAAATATCTTTACAAATAAATAGAAAAGCGAGGGTATATATAATTACTGTAACAGCTTTTAATTTTAATAATGAAAATGTTTTATTATTTATCATGATGTTTTTGTTTTTAATCATTAAATTATGTAAAAATACATTTTAAACCAAATAATTATTAGACAAAGTTACAAAAAAAATTGAAACCAACATTTACTACTCCTTTTTTTTTCGTTGTAAAGTATTGGGGAATTGAACTCAAAGAAATTATTTTGAATTTAATACTAATCCTGTGATCATTGATTTGCTTACGTTGTAAGTTTAAGTATCCGATAAGGATTTGATGAATGTTTATTTATTACACAATGGAATTTAATGATTACAAATACGAAATCAAGGGTTAAATAAAATTTTGTCTCAAACTTGCTTGTACCGGTCAATATCACCACTGACCTATGGCGAATGTTAAGTTATTCTATGTTGTTGCATTTTAAAAGATATCATTTAATATCTAATGATATTCCAACAGCTAGATAATTGGTTCCATTAAATATAAATCTTACAACATCAACGGCATTAGCTGTAGTAGTAAATGTTGGAGCAGTACCGCCTATCCACTTTACATTTGAAGGCCATGTAATAGCCCTTCCGCCTGTTGCGTCTTGATTTATAAGCAGAGAATAAACGCCACCACTCTTGCCATTGGTAAATGTAAATGAACGAGCAGCAGTCAAAGTAATTTCCTGCACATTGCTGTTGTTCCAATCCACTGTAGCAGGAGTGGCTGTAGTAGTGAAAGATCCATCGGCAGAATATCCTGTGCCCACACTGTTTGTAGCATAACCCCTGTAATAAATAAGAGTGAAATTTGGTAAGCCTGTTCTTGAATGTGCAAAGATTCCGGTTGACGTGCCACCCTCGGCAATGCAATTTGAAGTTGGAGCAGCAGAAGTTCCCCAACAAGTTCCCCTTGTGGTAATAGTGGCGCCTCCATCAGAGGTTATATTAGCGCCAAGTGTGGCGCTGTTGCTGGTAATTAAAGTGGCTGTTGGTGATGTAAGAGCTGGAATGGTTGCAGGTGTATTAATTGTAAAACCATTAGTTAGAGTTCCACTTCCGCCATCGGGATTTGTAACAACCACATTCCACTGTCCTGCTGCTGCTCCGGTTACAGGGCATGAGCCGCTGCTTAGAGTTGTTGAGTTTGTAAGAGTAAAACTATTGCAGGTTATCGCTGTTTGACCACTTTTAGTTAGCTGTACCTGCACCAGATTATTCCTGTTATAAAGAGCTTGTATTTCAGTTACAGAAAGTGCACGGTTGTATAAACGGACTTCGTCTATGATGCCATTAAAATACATCGAATTATCTGTTCTTGCACCAATATAAAATGTTTTATTTGAAGCAGTATATGATCCCGTTGAAGAAACCTGAGACCCAACTTGAGAACCATCTATATATGCTTTTATATATGTACCATCATAAGTCATTGTAAAAAGATGGAAATTTGTTACATCGGAAAAGCCTGTATAATCTACATAATAATCATCTCTTTGAAAATAAACATGACCTGGATATGGTTGGATTTTTATATCATAAGTCCCGTTTATATTGTAAGAAAAAAAATCCTGACTTTGAAAAGCATTTACTTTTGCCCAAAGAGAAAATGTAAAACAAGAATTTCCATTAATAGTTATGCCTGTACCACAATTTATTTTACTGCTAGAACCATTAAAATTCGCTCCCTGCCCAAACTTGCCAGTTCCATAGGTAATATTAGTATTCGTTCCATTGTTACTATTCCCGCTCGAATCTGTTGAATTGCCATTCAGATGCCATAATCCGACCAGACCCATTTCGGTTCCGAAATTAGTTCCCCCAATTGAAGTAATAGGTTGTGTCGCGTTATTAATAACAGAAGTTGGATTTATAGAAGTAACGGTTGGGGGTAATATAATCATTGTATTTCCAGCACCACTATTATAAAGATTAGAGATTTCAGTAAGTGTAAGAGCTCTGTTCCAAATGCCAACTTCATCCATTGAACCATTAAAATAATTAGCTATTCCACTACTTCCTTGATCTTCTGCTCCGATGCAAAGTCCAACCTTTTTTGTATTTGAAAGCGACCTGGATGATGTGGAACTCGTAGCTAAAATACCATTTATATACAATCTCCAATCATTATCAGC
>JAAXXA010000372.1 GCA_013334735.1 Bacteroidota bacterium | reverse complement strand
GTTAAAACTTCGAGTTTACTAGCTCTATCTTAAACGAAACACAGTAAAGTTGGTGTAAAGAGCGACTTTGCTCGTACTTAACGAACCGCCGTATACGTGAACCGTACGTACGGTGGTGTGAGAGGCGCACTCCGTCAGTTTGTTCTGGCGGAGCCGTCTACGATTTTGCGTTCGTTCTTTTATTAACTATAGGTTTAAAAATTCAAATTACAAATCATCTGTCTATATTACTTGTATGAGATTTAAGGTTCGATTACAATAAGTTCTTAATTCAGCATCATTGACAGGTTCTGTTTCATTATTAGCATTAAACCGATGATGATATTTTTTTGAATAGTCGTTAACATCTGATAATTCAGTTAAACTACTTTGTAATCTAAAAAAGGGATCTGTCGCAGTTGAGTTTCTGACTTTTTTTATAAAATCTCCGAGCCAATCGTCAGGTGCAACAAGGTCGAAGAATTTTAAGTGAAAATAGCTTTCCAATGCTGGTCTCAAACATCTTGCAATACCTCTTTTTAATTCATCTGTCAAACAACCATTGATTAAATAATTTTTGATTGCTGAACTATCTTTTAAAATACTAGATAAAGTTTCTGTCTCAATATTATACTCTATAATGCAAGCTGTGTTACCAAGAAATTCAATTTTACTACATTGAATTGTCACAGGAACTTGGTTTGCACTCTTCCAAAATTCACTTGCAAAAATTAAGTTATGTGTAAATACAAAAAGTTGTTTCGATTGTTGTCCAAAGTGTATTAGATTACTAATTGTTGTTGATTTTCTGTTCAAATCAAAACTTGAAACTGGATCATCAAATACTATAATTTTATCTTGAATGTTTCCATCAACCTCTAATTTAGTCAGAAAGAATGCAAGTGCTAGCGCACTTTTATCGCCTTCGCTTAATGAATATTTGATACACGGATACAAGGGATTATCATCTTGTTTAATTTCATTTCCGTTTATATGCAATGCATATTTTACCATTGGTTCTTTACTGCTTCCTACATAACCGCTATCTAAGTTTCGAATTTCTAAATATGGCGCAAATGATTGCAAGTATTGATTAATTCTTAAGGAATAAGATGAAAAGATTGTAGTAGAATAAGTATCAAGTTGCAGTTGTTTTGTTGTCTTTTGAGAATTAAGGGCAATTATGGCTTGAGCATAAGTTGACAGATTAGTGCATATAGTAGAAATTACTGGTTCACTTCTCTTTTTTACAGCTTTTAATTTTTTCAAATCAAGTTCAAGTTGTGATATACTGGGTTGTGCTGACAATTTTAGCGTACTAATTTTTTGATTGTAAGTGGAAATATCTGTATTAAAATCATCAATAATAGTGTTTATAGCATCAATAGCTGTCTGGAAAGAAGCAAGGTCTGTAATTGTTGTAGCTTGTATTGGATTTTTTGATTTCGCTTCAAGACATGTTTTGACTTTTTCAAACGCTTCAGAAAGTTCATCCTTTTTATCAATTATAGAGATTAATGAAGGTGGATTTATTATATGGTTTTCCCAAAATTCAATTAAACTCCTATTGCCAGTGATTTTTGCGTCTGCTTGCAATAACTGTGCTTCCAAATTAAAATTCAAAACTGATGAGTTAAGAGAAGATAATGAATTTAGAAGTGTGTTATATTCTTCGTTGAAATATTGTTTATATGCTTCTAATATTTCAATCTCTTCATCAAAGGTCCTTAGGCAAAATGGACAGGCATTATCTGTTATTGAAGAAAAACCTTGTTTTAACCATTCCTCTTCCTTTCCACCCATAGATAAGTGTTCTTTATGTTCTTTGAATTTTTGAAGATAGGTTTCTGATATTGTATCAATAGTCTGAGAAATAATTGCAGTGGCAGTAATACAGTCATAAGGCAAAGAAATTTGAGGGATAACTGAAAGCGCTTGTTTAGTTTGAATTAGCTGATAACTTTTGGCAGTTGCAATTTCTGCTTCTTTAGCAACAATCTTCGTGTCAATTGCATCATCAATTTGTATATTGCAATAATCGGAAGCAGTATAAGCATTTTCTATTGCAAGTTGAATTTTTTCAGTTGTTTCTTTTATTGTTTTATTCCCATTCTGAATTCTATCTTTTATATCTTGTATGTCAATTTTAAGTTGAATGCCTTGTTGTCCGAAAATGACTTCAAATAAGTTTTTCTTATGACTACTTTGTATTTCTAAACCAGTATAAATATTCTCATTAATAAAATGAATATCAAAGATTTCTATTAGTGGTTTATGATTATCCCAAATACCATTATTGTAAGTATATAAAGTATTCGCAATTCCATTTGTAAGAATTTCAATTGTCTGTGGAACTGAGTGGTCAAACGATCTTTTTTTAGATAATAAAGAATTGTTGCCTTTTAAGGAATGTAAAATTATTGATAAGGTTGTTTTACCACTTCCGTTTTCACCGTATAGTAAATTTATTTTTTCAAAGTCAGTCGTTCTAAACCCTGTTGGCGGAGTATTATGATTATATTGTAGGAATTTCCAAGTCCCATTAATTTTTACAAACTTTTTTATCATTGTTTTATCTGTTTATTGACTGTCCGTATAATTTAGTACGGTCTTATAAGAATGACGTTTAACTAATGGCTTGCTATACGTATTATCACAATTTATACTATAAAAATTATTCTTAGATTTATTCCCTTTTTTCAACCTAAACATTTAATTCTAAATGTATTGATTTTTCTGCAAATCCAATTATAAGTGATAATAAGTGTTTAAAAACACTAATGGTATAATTTAAAATTTCAAATTAATCTGCAAGTATATATAATATATAAAACCTGTACAAACATTTCGTCTAAAGTTTTATAATATTTGCAAGGAATTTTAAATCCTAAGGAAAAAATTTTCAATATATATTGTTGCTTTGTATTTCTGCGAATAGATCAAGTGGATTCGCAAATTTTGTAAGGATGCCAGAGGCATCATAGGTTTATAAATCATGAACACGTACCTATATTCTGCGACCTCACAGAGGTCGAACAAATGGATATAAATAATTTTTCTATAAACGTATGAACCCTCCGGGTTCTATGATATTAATGAATAAGCCCAAGGCAGAGCATCAAGGTATCAAAAGGCTTTTTTTATTGGCTTCCGACCCAGAGAGCCGGGGTATTAAACCATGAAATTAAAAAAATTTACTTTTCTCATCAGGGTGAAACATATTTTGTGTGTATTATAAGTGAAAAGGAAATAATTCAAATTTTAAATATTAATCTTTAAAAATCAAAAATCATGAAAACAAAAAATCTAATCAATCTGGCAGCAATCCTTATAGCTGTGATCGGAATAAGCATTACAGGATGCAAAAAAGACAATAACAATGATGATAGCAGCAATAACGACAATTCATCATTGCAACAGTTGTCGAAGGACGAAAATCAATTGGAAAACGCATCTGACGATGCATTAGACGATGTTAACACTTTTGCATCAAGAGGTGAAAGTAAATCTATTTTAATTCTTCCTTGCAATGTTACCGTTACAGACTCCCTATCAACCGCCGACTCCATCAAAATTACACTTACTTTTAACGGTAACAATTGCGCAAATACAAAATTAAGAACAGGTGTTATTGAATATTCAAAAAAAATTGGTGAACATTGGAGAGATGCCGGCACTTCTATTGTTGCAAAATTTATCAATTATAAAGTTACCCGATTAGCTACCGGTAAATCAATTACATTAAATGGAACAAAAATATTCAAGAATGTAAGCGGAGGTCTTATAATAAATCTTGGAAGCAACACTCCAAGTTCTTGTAGTATTATCATCGAAAGTAACCTGAAGGCTTCCTGTTACTTTGTGTACAACAGATGTAGCGCTGCTTCCAAG